>PDRH01000015.1 GCA_002748015.1 Bacteroidota bacterium
TTCAGCACCGTTGCCGTCTTGCCCGCACGCTGCAGGACCTCCATCGCCTCATCCACCACGTAGGCATCCGGGCCGCAGCCAAAGGACGTTATCTGCACGTAGTGCACGTTGTCCCCCGCATCCGCCGCCCACCTTGCCGCCGCAACTATCCTGTTCGTGTACGCCCACTGGTGGATGCTCTCTGACAAGCCCTTCTCTAGCACCGTATCGCGCACCAAATCCTCCGTAACCACATCCACCCCGAACTCCGAGATTATCTGCCCCACCTTCTGCTGTATGAGCGGGTCCGTATGGTAGGGGCGCGAGGCCAGCATGATGAGCAGCCGCCCATCATCTATCGCCCCCTTGGCCACTGCCAGATTCTTCTCCTTCAGCTTCCCTGCCCACCCATTCTGACGGGCTACCGCCCTCGAGAAGACCGAGCGGAACACCCGCCGCGAAGGGATAGCCATCTCACCCCGCAGACCGTACACGTAGCGCCAGCACTGCCGCTCCAGCAGCTCCACATCCCGAAAGCTTATCGACGGGGCATCCAGCGGGATACGCCGCTCCACCGCACGCCCCAGCGTAGAGCGCAGCACCTCCGAGTAGCCAGATACCACAGGGCAGTTGAAGCTATTATCTGCCCCATCAAGCCCACCCTCCTCATGCACCACAAAGGGCAGAAATATCCTATCGACCCCCCGCTTGGCCAAATCCAGCACATGCCCATGCGCCAGCTTCGCCGGAAAGCAAATATTGTCCGACATCACCGTATGCGCACCCATCTCCCCCAGCCGCATGCTACTCTCTGCCGACAGCTCAACCCCAAAACCACACCCCTCAAAGAGCGTGCTCCAGAACGGGTAGTGCTCATACATCCCCAGCACGCGCGGAATGCCTATAACCCCTGCCTTGCTACCCCTTTCAGCCGCAAATTTCCTCCCCTCTCCATCGGCCAAAACGGACGTACTAGCCCTAATTTGTCCCACTTCCCCCTCATTCAATACAACTCCCTCTTTATCAATTCTATCAATAGGTGCGAAGGTTTCTATATACTTCCATTCGGACATATTCGCACCCACTTTACGCCCCTCACCCGCATTGCTGAATATCCGCTCGCACTTATTCCCCGCATAGTAGCGCTCCCCGTTCTCAAAGCGAAAGGTTGTAACCGTACACTGGTTATGGCAACCCCGGCAAAGCCCATCCCTGCAGCTGTGCGGGGCAACCCTCGCCACCTCCGCCAGCGGGCGAGATGCCCAGCGATGCACCCGGCTCTCCCGCCGTGCTATCAGCGCCGCACCAAACGCCCCCATCAGCTCAGGCGCATCCGTTATAATCACATCCCTGCCCGTCTCTATCTCGAAGGCGCGGCAAACTGCCGGGTTGCGCATCGTTCCCCCCTGCACCATCACCCTCTCGCCCAGCACGGAGAAATCCTTTATCTTCAACACCTTATGGAGGCAGTTTCGCACCACCGAGTAGCCCAGGCCCGCAGAGATATCGTCCCTACTAGCCCCCTCACGGAGCGACTGCTTCACCCGCGAGTTCATGAACACCGTGCAGCGCGTACCCAGGTCGGAGGGCATACGCGCTGAGCAGGCTGCGCTCGCAAACTCCTCCACCGGCTGCCCAAGACCCGTAGCGAAGGTCTCGATGAACGAACCGCAGCCCGAGGAGCACGCCTCATTAATCTCCAGGCGGCTGATAGTCCCATTATCTATGAAGGCCGCCTTCATATCCTGCCCGCCAATATCGAGAATGAAGGATACATCCGGCGCGAAGTACGAAGCCCCTGCATAGTGCGCCAGCGTCTCCACCATCCCCATATGTAGGCCGAAGGCCTTGCGCACCAAATCCTCCCCGTAGCCCGTAACGCAGCTACCTCCTATATTCAGCGATACATCCACCTCCTGGCAGGCTCTCATCAGCTGCTCAAAAGCCCCAGTAACCGCCCCCAGCGGATCCCCCGCATTACGGCAGTATAGCCGAAACACAATCTCACGCCGCGCATTCAGCAGAACGAGCTTAGTCGTTGTGCTCCCGCTGTCAATCCCCAGATAGCAGGGCCCTTCCCCAGCCGTACGCAGCGCCGCAGTCGGAAGGCGATACTTCTCCTTGCTCTGTCGCCATGCCCCATAGGCCTCCTTGCTCTCGAAGAGCGGCGGTAGGAGCCCCTCCTTTCGCTCGCCGATCTTCGCGTTGCTCCGCTCCAGCAGCTCTTCCAGCTCGCTGAAGGTTCTGGCGGGCTGCTCCTCCCCCACGCTCAACGCCGCCCCCCACGCCGGGATGGCATTCGCACAGTCGGGTAGCACGAAGGCCGACTCATCCAGGCCCGCCGCCTCTGCAAAAGCCCGTCGCAGCGGCTCGATGTAGAAGAAGGGCCCACCGCTGAGCACCACCTTCGGCTTCAGGTAGTAGCCCCTCGATAGGGTAGTGAGCACCTGCACGCTCACCGCATGGAATATGGACGCCGCGATATCCTCCCGCTTCGCCCCCCGCGCCAGCAGGTTCTGTACATCCGTCTTGGAGAACACCCCGCAGCGCGAGGCTATAGGATGCAACCTCATCGCCCGATCAGCCAGGCCCGCCAGCTCGCCCACGTCCACGCCCAGCAGCACGGCCATCTGGTCGATGAAAGCCCCCGTACCCCCGGCGCAACTCCCATTCATGCGAATATCCGGCGTACGCCCTGGTGCGAAGAATATCATCTTGGCATCCTCACCCCCGATATCCACGAGGCTGGCCGCCTCCGGATACTTCTGCTCCACCACGCGGCAGGCCGCCACCACCTCCTGTACAAAGGGCAGGCCGCTCCGCTCGCATATCCCCATCCCGGCCGAACCCGTAACGGCCATCCGAACCCGCACACCGGCGAACTCACCCGCCATCCGGCCGAACACCGCCCGCAGCGTCCCGGCAACATCAGCATTATGCCGCAAGTACTCATGGTAAAGGACCTCCCCAGCCCCATCAACGCAAACCACCTTCAGCGTAGTCGAACCCACGTCCAGACCTATGCGACCCATGCCACCTGACATATGCAATATCCCCCAATTTCTATATAAAACGGGCGCAAGATAGCAATAATCACGCGTAGGGACGCAGTGCGCATAATCCGAAACCCGTAGGGGCGTGGTGGGGGAAATGCGACGGACAAGGCGGATACCACGGCAAAAACCACGCGTAACGCCACGGTGCGGACAATGCGACGGACACCACGAAACCACGGCAAAAACCATGAAACGCACCACCCGTAGGGGCGTGGTGGGGAAGAAATGCGACGGACACCGCGGAACCACGGCAAAAACCATGAAACGCACCACCCGTAGGGGCGTGGTGGGGAAGAAATGCGACGGACACCGCGGAACCACGGCATCCAAACACATGCAACGATGCGGCATCCAATACCCCCAAATATCATGCCGTGGTTCCGCGCATCCCCACGCCCAATCCCCACCGCGGCACTACGCTACCCGTATTTCTCCCACCATTTCCGGGGATTATCCATTATATACCGCTCCACGACATCATAATCGCCATCCGGAATTACCCTATCATAAAACCCAACCTGCCACGACATCGGATTACCACATTTACGCGCCAAATTCTTTACCCTAACCTTATATTGACGCACCGCCTCCCCCATCGGACTTCTCGCCAGGCCACTACGCGATATAACTTGCTCCGTAAACTCACAATCCCTAGGCACACGTATGAGAGCATGCACGTGATCCGGCATTACTATCCAAGACCCAAGCTCCAAACCAGGACAAACGCCCGGTAACCAGGTCCACGCCCGGCAAGCTATACTCCCCGCATCGGAAAAGCACATCTGCGCATTGCACACCTCACCAAAACAATGAACACGCCCCTCCGTGCATACTGTGATAAACACCCATACGCCCAAGTAGCGATGGGCAGGCAGACGATGCGGTCTGTGGTAGCCTACATCAGCACCCACGCCGAGATCCCCCTACTCCCCCCGCTTCTCCATCGCGGCCGCCAGCTGGCGACGCCGCAGATCCAGCAAATCGTCCACAGCTAGGTTGAGCAGCTTCTCCGGTGCAACCTCTTGGTATTCGGCCAGTATCTTCAGCTTCTCGGTGCGCTCCTCATCGAGCACCAGGCCAGCTACCAGTGCTGGCACCTCCTTAATCACCTCTACCTCCTTGATGACTTCGACCTCCTTAATCACCTCGACAGGAACTTCCTTGATCACCTCCACCTCTTTCACCACCTCGACAGGAACTTCCTTGATCACCTCCACCTCGCGCACCTCCGGCTCAACCTCAACCGTCGGGACGGGCTGGGCCTCCGGACTCTCCTCCCCCTCCGCGCCGATGAAGTTCGTATTGTCCTTCAGCGCCTCCTGGATGGCGTGTATCGATTGCCTTTTCTTCCTAGCCATAGATCTTGAGGATTTCGCGGGCCAACGAACCGTAGTCAGCGCTACCGTTGCCCTTGGGTGCATAGTCGAATACCGTCTGGTGGAAAGCTCCCGACTCCATCAGCGAGATGTCCTGGCGGATGTACGTGTCGAAGAGGCGACCGGCCAGGCGCTCATCCTCCGAGAGGCTCTTGATCATCGCCCGGCTGAAGTTGGTCCGCGGGTTGAGCTTCACGAAGAGGATGCCCGCCAGCTCAAGCTGCGGATTCATGCGCTGCTTCACCTTCTCGGCCACCTGCAGAATGCGATCCAGACCGATGAATGCGAAGTTCTCCGCCTGCATAGGCACAAGGTAGTGATCCGCCGCCACCAGCGAGTTGATTGATAGGACGCTCATGCTCGGCGGGCAGTCCATCACGATGAAATCGTAGCCATCATGCAAATCTGCCAGAGCCTCCCGGAGAATAAACTCCCTCCCCGGCTCGTTGGACAGCTGGGTCTCCGAGTCCACCAGGGCCGCATTGGCCGGGACAATCGATAGCCTACCCACCTTCATCACGGCTTCGGCCAGGGGTATGCGTCCCAGCAGGGCCTCACCCACGCAGTTCTGCTCCTCGCTTATTCCGAGCGCACTCGTCAGGTTGCATTGGCTATCGAGATCCAGCAGGAGCACCCGCTTGTTGCGACGTGCGAGCGCCGCCCCCAGATTGAGCACGGTCGTCGTCTTACCCGTGCCACCCTTATTGTTGATAACGCTTATCACCTTTGCCATACGCCTAATGCTCTATTCGGTTGGCCATTCGTTTGATGCGCTAAAGATAGGTTATTTTGTTGGAGTAGAGAAATTTCCATACTCCGTGCCAGCATTCTAGCCCGCAGCGATTCGTGCTCCCCCAGGGGTTCCCTCCGAATTTGCGGGCGAAATTCGGAGGGGAGTAGGGGGCGAGGCGCAGGCGGAAGGGGTGTACATAGCGGATAGCCCTAGATACATGCTCACGATGCAACCTTTCGTAGAAGCAAGCGTATAAGTAGTTACCCAGTCGCTAATTATCCACCAGATTAAAGCCCTCCACCATGGCAATCATAACCCCAGTACGCCCCAAATGGATGCGCCGAGAAGCCGTCATCGTCTACGTGGCCGATGAGCAGATGCGGGCACGCTCCCGGGCCGAGCATATCCATAACCCCCGCACTGCGCTGCAGCAGGCCAATCGTAGCAAGATGGGGATAGCCAGCCACTTCCTCCGGCATATGCAAGCTATGGTCGCCCACGGTTTCCTTCCCACATACACCGAGCGTAACGGGCGAAAGGTCGGTGCCTACCATGTGGCCCTGGGGCGACTGCTACAGGAGGCTATGGTGCAGACGGGAGGAGCATGGGAGATTGACCCTAAGAGGGTTACCCTGGCAGAGGGGAATAGCCTAGAGCGCCATCCAGCCAGCTACGCAAGGAAAGGGCGCAACCTAAGGCTGGATTTCTCCAACGGGCTACCGAAAGGGGTAGGGCGAATTCGGATTGCGGTCTACTGCCCAGCGACAGGACGTGCTTCCCACTTCGTGCAAGAGGTAGAGCTGGCGTGCAACTCCATCCAGCTCTGGCTACCCAAGTGGGCTAGGGGACAAGCCCTGCACTTATGGTGGATGGTGGAGTGCAAAGGACGGATGCGCTGGTCCTCGTCCTACCTCGCCGTAGGTGCTAAAGACACGAGGGGTGGACAGAAGAAGAAGACCCCTCATAGCCCGTTGCGAAGAGTAGAATCAAGCGGCAATACGGTACGCCAGACGACACCAGTGTCAAAGAGAAAGGCAAAGGAGGGCCGAGCTTGCCTACCAGACGATGAACGGCAAGAATGATGGAATTTATGTATACCCAAATGTAGCATTCTGGATAGTATGCATTCTATTTTGGAGATATAGTTGGTCGATTATTTGCATTGATAGGTGATAAGTGCTATCATTGCAGACCGTTTCGGGACAGAATAAACCAACAATACGATATCTATGAAGGCAAAATGGATGATCATGCTGCTGCTGGGCGCGTTGCTGGGCTTCGCATCCTGCGGCAAGGATG
>PDRH01000093.1 GCA_002748015.1 Bacteroidota bacterium
GATGCTGGCGCAGCGAGGGCTTGCCCGGGTGGATGCCATCGATATAGCGCCTGAGGCCGTGGAGCAGGCGGAGCGGAATGTGGCGCATTCTCCCTGGCCTGGGGCTGTTGAGGTGCATCATAGCTCCTTTCAGCTGTGGGCGGAGGCTTGCCCCTCGCCCTACGAGCTGGTTGTGTCCAATCCGCCCTACTTCAGCAATTCGCTAAAGGGGCCAGATGAGCGGCGCAACGCCATGCGGCATAATGATTTGCTGCCGCACGATGAGCTGCTGGAGGCGCTGGATTTGTGCCTTTCTCCGGATGGGGTCTTCGCGGGGATTTTCCCGACCTCGGAGGGGGCGCTCTTCATCGCCCGTGCGGCGCAGCTAGGCTTCTACTGCCGTCGGCAGCTGCTGGTGTCGGCCAAGCCCAATGGCCCGGTGAAGCGTATGCTATGCGAGCTATCGCGCGGGTCTGGGGCGGGGGTTGAAGAGCAGATGAGCATCTACGACCACTCGGGTGAGTACGCGCGGGGCTACCGGGAGCTGACGGGCGATTTCTACCTGAACTTCTAGGTTCGGGCAAATCATTATCTTTGCGGAGGTAAAATATCGTCCTGGGCGAAATATCTGTATAGGTTTATGGTCAAGTTCCGTGATATAACGCATTACGTCTGGAGCATTCCCTACGTGAAGCATCCGTTGCTGGGGGTGCTGCTGGGGGTGCTCATCGTGGTTATCGTCTTTGTCTCGCTGTCGCTCTTTACGCGCCATGGCCGGGAGTTCCCCGTGCCTGATTTCCGTACGCTTCCGCTGGATGAGGCTAATGGCTTGGCCGATCGTGAGGGGCTGCAGCTGGTGATTTCGGATTCGACGTATGTTATAGGCCGTCGGCCGGGCGAGGTGCTCGAGCAGCAGCCCAAGCCGGGTAGCAAGGTGAAGAAGGGGCGAAATGTATTCCTGCTGGTCAATGCGCTGTCCCCCCAGCTGATAGAGGCTCCGAATGCGCTGGGCGTACCGATTAAGCGTGCGATTCTGGTGCTCAATCGTGCGGGCCTGGAGGTTGGCAAGGTGGACTTCGTATATGATGTTGCGCTGGGTGAGGTGCGCCAGCAGCGGTATCGGGGGAGGCCCATTAGTCCCGGTGAGCAGATACCGAAGGGGGCGCGCGTGGACCTAACGCTAGGGAACGGGGAGACCCCTAATCGGCAGTCGATTAGCCCCCGCCTGGAGGATATGACGCTCCGTGAGGCGCGGAATGCGCTGGCGAAGCGCTTTTTGAACGTGGGTAAGGTTACCTATGATGAAACGGTGAAGAACCTTTCCGACTCGCTCAAGGCCAAGGTGTACAGCAGCTATCCGCCGTCGAATGCCCGGCGCAGGATGGGGCTTGGTGCACCGGTTGACCTCTGGATGACGCTCAACCAGGCGAGGATAGATAATCCTAAGCAGGGGAAACCATCCAGCTAATTGCCATGCTAATGCGTACGAATTCTCGCTTGCTGGTGCTAATGGCCTTTTGCTTCCCGCTCCTTGCGTCTGCGGGCGAGCTGCTGGTGCCTACCTTTTCCCGTGCATCGCATAGCGGGGAGGTGCGGCCTGCGGTCAAGACCCGCAGTGGGCACGCCTCCCGGGGGAAGCTCGGGCTACCCTTCTTTGACGACTTTACCTATGCGCCCCCCCAGCCCCTTGAGAGCCTTTGGGAGGAGGGGGGCTCGGCGAGTACCGCCTACGGTATAGCCAACTATCCTCCGACTTTCGGCACGCTGGTGCTGGATGCGACGGATGGGGAGGGGCGTGCCTACCAGCCGACACCGCCCGACAAGGTGCTAAAGCCGTCATTTGAGGCTGACCGCATCACCTCTAGAGTTATAGACCTAAGCCATCCGACCAATGCGCCAGCGCTCTACCAGCCGAGCGATTCGCTCTATCTCTCCTTCTGGGTGCAGGCTGGGGGTAAGGCGCTTGCTCCAACGCCTAATGATTCGCTGGTGCTGGAGTTCTACTCCAAGGCGCACGATAAGTTCCGCACCGTGCTACGCCTCTCCTACGATGCCCAGCGGGGGACGCTCAGCCAGGATTATAGCCACCTGAAGGGGTGGCCAGAGCGCATCACCGCACGCAGCGATACGGCAGATAGGCATTTCTTTCGCATCTATGTACCCATACGGGATAGGGAGTACATATCGCCCGACTTCCAGTTCCGCTTTCGGAATAGGGCTACGCTGACTATAGACCCCAATAGCCCGGCCAATACGGCCAATGCCTCGATTTGGCTTGTGGACCGGGTGTACATCTGGTCCAACCGTACGTGCGTGGATGGTGATTCTCCGGATGCTGGTCTGGTGGATCTCCCCGAGCCACCGCTCCCGTTGTACACGCAGGTGCCGGCCGATGCGTTCGCAGAACTGCTGGAGCGTCGCAATACGGAGAAGTACGATTCGGTGGTCATGTGCTACCGTAACTTTGATTCACGCTCCAAGACCATGGGGCTACGCTTCTACATCATTAATGCGAAGAGTAGTACTATTCTCTGGTCCTCGAATGGTATCCACTCCATAGCACCGGGGGAGCAGAAGCGCTTTTCGCGGAGGTACAAAGGGGATAGGATATATGGTGGGCTTAGCGGCGAGATCCACCTCCGCTATCAGAACCAGCTCGATGCCCACGACCCGACGGTCTTCTCGGTGAACAACAATAGCTACCGGGATTTCTTAGCGGAGGATAGCTATGCCTACGACCTAGGGCACTCTGCGCTCGGCTACGGCATCGTCGGCAATGGGGCGAGTAGGGCTAAGGTGGCGTTGCGCTTCGACCCGCTTCGCCCGACGACGGTTCATTCGGTGAGTATATTCTTCAACCAGATTGCACAGGCGGATAAGCGTCCCTCCTTCTACCTATGCCTCTGGGCGGAGCGGGATGGTAAGCCCGGTGCGCTGATAGCTAAGCAGAAGGTGGAGCCGCCGCTCACGAGCGATGAGCTGGGGAAGTTCCATGAGTTCCCCCTCGAGGAGCCGCTGCTGCTGGAGAAGCCGTTCTACGTGGGCTGGCAACAGACGGCTGATGAGCTGCTGAACATAGGCTTTGACCCCACTAGCGGTCTTAGCCCGCAGCTGTACTATACGACTTCGGGGAGCTGGTCTCCCTCGATCTATCAGGGTGCGCTGATGGTGCGTATTCGTTGCGGTGGGGAGGATGGCAAACGGCCGGATACTCCCGCCCCGGTATGCTCTGCGGGTACGGTGGAGTGCACCCTCCAGCCGAACCCGGCCTCTACGCATGTAACCGTGCGCACGGAAGCCCGTGGTACGGCCAGCGTCTATAGCCTCGATGGGCGCCTGCTGCTGACGGGGATGCCGCTCAATGTTCCCTTTGCTATTGATGCGCTACGGCCGGGGGTGTATCTACTGCGTGTTATTCCCGAGGGGGGGCAGGCTCCTGGGGCGTTTAAACTCGTGGTGCGGTGAGCCATCGGCCATCCCCGGAGGATCTGTTCCTCGTGCGTGAGGTGCCGGTGGATCCCGGGCAGAGTCCGCTGCGTGTGGATAGATTCCTGGTGGATCGGCTGGAGAATGTTAGCCGTGCCTTCTTGCGGAGGGCGCTTGACCGGGGTATGGTGTGGGTTAGCGGTGCGCCGGTGAAGGCCTCCTACCGGGTGAAGCCTGGGGATGTGGTGCATGTTTACCAGGAGGAGGAGCCGCGGGAGGTGGAGGTACTACCTGAGGATATTCCTTTGGATGTGGTGCATGAGGATGAAGACCTGCTCGTGGTGAATAAGCCGGCTGGTATGGTAGTGCATCCCGGGCATGGGCATTTCTCGGGCACGCTCATCAATGCGCTGCTTTTCCACTTTCGGGATTTGCCCCTCTTTCAGGAGGGGGGAGTGCGCCCTGGGCTTGCCCATAGGATAGACAAGGATACCTCTGGCTTGCTGGCCATAGGCAAGACGGAGCGGGCGATGCAGTCGCTCGGCCAGCAGTTCCTTGCCAAGAGTACTTCGCGCAGCTATTTGGCCCTGGTATGGGGACGCTTCGAGGCTGAGGAGGGGACGGTGGAGGGGCATATTGGGCGAGATCCCCGGGATCGGCAGCGTCAGCGGGTGTTTCCCGATGGGGAGCAGGGTAAGCCCGCCGTTACGCACTACCGTGTGCTGGAGTCCTACCAGTTTGCCAGCCTCCTGGAGTGTAGACTGGAGACAGGACGTATGCACCAGATACGGGTGCACATGCAGCATATTCAGCACCCGCTCTTTGGGGATGCGCGCTACGGGGGGGATCGGGTGCTGCGTGGGGTAGATACGCCCCAGTACCGGGATTTCATCCGCCGTGCAATGCTGGCCTGCCCGCGCCAGGCACTGCATGCGCAGTCGCTGGGCTTGAAGCATCCCGTCTCGGGTGAGGCCCTAAGCTTTAGCGTGCCGCCCCCTGCGGATATGCAGGAACTGCTGACGATGTGGCGGGAGTACGTTCAGGGTTTGTAGTTTCACTCATCCGTTATCCTAGGGATATGGTGCTCTGCTATGCCAAAGGGCTATATACAGTGCGCTAGGTTGTGCGGATTTGCGCTGAGGCGGTTGATACATATAGCCCCAATTCGGTTTATATCTGTTCGCTATTTTAGGCATGTGGCGAGCCGCTATGCCTATGGGCAGCTTGCTACCCAATGCGCCGAATAGTGGGTATTTATCTCGAGTAAGTAGCCCGTAGCGGCAGTCGGCTTTTTGGCTTCGTTCAACAGCGCTAGCTTTTATCCTCCCCGCCAGTATCGCGCCGCTAATAAACCGAATTGGTGCGCATATAGGTTATTCTGGGTATGTACCGTATTGTGCCAGCTAATGGGGCTAATTTGGGTTTTTATAGAAAGCCAGAGGAGAGGGAGGCCGAATTTTACATCCTTTTCGCACTCGTGGTGTGCATTTCTTAAAATACCATCGTGGCGAATACCTTATTACCATCATGCGAAATATGTCTATATCGACTAATACCCTTTTGCTTCTGCGTGTGCTATAGTTGGAATTTTCTATCCGTGGGGACTATTTACAAGGTGTACAAATAGGTGTCTACTGGGCTTTTAGATAGCGACTTAGCCACTTTTTTTACCCCTTATTCTGGTGTCTATTTTAGGGTGCTAGTCCTGTGGGCTATTGGGGGATTGTGATATTCTACCTAACTTTGGTTCAAAGGAAAAAATAGTAATATTAAATGTTTTGAGCTATGACGCAAGCGAACAAAGCGCCAACGCCGGGTGGGGCCGTAGAACCCCAAGCGGCGAGCATCATCAACAAGAAGTTCTGGATTATTGTGGGGATTTGCATTGCCACGCTGATACTCTGGAACTTGCCGTCCGCTTACCTAGGATTGCCGGGTATAACCGATACGCAGCAGCGTGTTGTGGCAGTTCTGCTGTTTGCGGCGCTCCTGTGGGTTCTCGAGCCCATTCCTGCATGGACTACCTCGGTCATCGTACTGGTGGTTCTCCTGCTGACGACATCCAATAGCGCCTTGCTCTTCTTCCACCCGAAGGAGGGGGCTGAGGCCATGGGTGAGTTCATCAACTACAAGCGATTGCTCCATACCTTCGCTGACCCGACCATTATGCTTTTCCTTGGGGGATTCGCCCTGGCGATTGGCGCATCGAAGGTGGGGCTCGATCTGGAGATAGCTCGTATCCTTCTGAAGCCCTTCGGGACTAAGTCGGCCTCTGTGCTTTTGGGCTTTATCCTGATTACTGGTGTCTTCTCGATGTTCCTGTCGAATACGGCAACTGCAGCGATGATGCTTACTATCATCCAGCCTGTACTGCGGAACATGCCCGAGGATGGGCGTGGGCGGATTGCGCTGGCGCTAGCCATTCCGGCAGGTGCAAACCTCGGGGGTATCGCAACGCCTATTGGTACGCCGCCTAATGCTATTGCTCTGAAGTACCTGAATGATCCTGAGGGTCTGAACATGGGTATAGGTTTTGGTGACTGGGCTATGGTACTCTTCCCAGTGGTTATCCTGATGCTGATTCTTGCGTGGGTAGTGCTGCGGTGGTTGTTCCCCTTCAAGGAGGATAACATCAACCTCCACATTGAGGGTGAGAAGAAGAAGGGTTTCCAGACGACGGTTGTACAGATTACCTTTGCCATTACGGTGTGCATGTGGATGTTCGACAAGTTTACTGGTGTGAATGCGAACGTTGTGGCTATGATACCGCTTGCAATCTTCGTTGCGACCGGGGTAATAGGGACGCAGGAACTCAAGGAGATTAACTGGAGCGTTCTGTGGATGGTTGCAGGTGGTTTT
>PDRH01000094.1 GCA_002748015.1 Bacteroidota bacterium
CGTAGACATCGCGGTACACCCCATCGGCGTCCGGCTTCTGCAGCTTGAAGTTGCCTATGGCCGACTGCACATTGATTGCCACCGGGCCGGTGGGGGTCTCCGCAGTGGTGGTCTCAGCCCAGGCCACCAGGTTCAGGTAGCAGAAGTATTTAGGTGTCGGCTGCGTACGCTTGAAGGTAACCGCCTTGGAGCCAATGCACTGATTTTTCGGGTTTTCCGGTAATGCTGGAAGGATGGCCCCCCCCCGTTGCGACTGCTTCGATGCCCCCTCTATGCCAGACATATGCAGGACGGCTATCTTCTCGTCCGCGGCTATACTAACCCCCTTATCCGTAGTCTCTGCAATACGAATGCTTTTTTGCTCCCCCTCGTCTATCTGGAACGCAGGCCGCCCGCTCACCTTCACCGTGGTGCCATCCTTGGTGCCCACTATATAGATGAACTCATCCCTATAGTTGCCCACAACCCCCTGCACCACCGAGTAGTAGCGCCCCAGCAGCTTAAGCGGCACCATCTGATCCTCCACGGCATCCTGATTCGGCGTTACGGCCAGGTCGTCCCTACTCAGCACTACAACCTCCCCCTGCACCACCTCCACAATGCTCCCCTGCAGGCGCTTCAGGCTCGCCCTATTCTCATTCTGGTAGCAGTTCCAGTTGTAGTGGCTATTCGGCCGATAGGGCACCAGGATGGAGCTCTGCCCAGCCTTCTCGAAGAATATCTTGTACACATGCTTCCCCTGGTAGGGCCCAGATGTCGGCACCGTCCCCTGGAGCTCCCCCTGATTGGCCCCCCCGCCACCGTAGATCCCAACCCCCGTCTTCTTCACGAAGAGGGTGTTCGGGGTTACCACCGTAATGAGCGTATTCGGCTTGGCGGCCGTCACGGTAATCGAGCAGTACGGGCGCGCCATCCAGTCGAAGTAATCAGATTTAAGGTCGGTCTGCATCGGCACGTAGAAGCGATCTCCTGCCTTACCTATGGCATTGGCCGCCTTGAGCGCAATCAGCTCCATATTCCAGTCCGTGGCGATCTCGACGTAGCTCGTCAGC
The DNA here is from genome assembly GCA_002748015.1 of Bacteroidota bacterium. Lineage (GTDB taxonomy): Bacteria > Bacteroidota > Bacteroidia > Bacteroidales > CAJPTX01 > Bacteroides_D. The sequence goes on from PDRH01000094.1 coordinate 1,053, forward strand.
AGGTTCAACGGCACGTTAGGGTTACCCGGCCTAAACTTGTAGGGGATGGCCGTCCAGTACCTCTCATTGGGGTCGGTAATGGTCGTCCCCGTAGTCGGGTCGAAGTTCTCACGGCGGTAGCGACGAACCCGATTCTCCACGTCCATCAGCGCATCCTGGTAGGCCTTCCACTGCGCATTACCCGCCGGATTCGGACTCGCATCCTTATATTGAATATTCACGCGGTTGATTTCCTCACGCCGGTAGTCCATCAGCTTCGGGAGCGCCGGCCTATTCCAGACCGTATCCATCACCTCCGCCCACATGTGCACCCCCTTGTTCGTCTGGTTGATAATCAGCCTATCGGGGTCCGTGGTATCGCTCTTCGACCAGCACAATAGGTTCTCGATGAACTTCCCCCGGTCCTTCTCAGGGCAGCTCGCCAGGTAGGAGGCCTTAATCTCCGGCTTGTAGAAGAGGCTCAGGGACTCATCCGCCCCAGTCCCATTGCTGCTTACCACATTCCCCGAATGCCGCGTAAGCTGAATGCGCTTCGTACTCCCACTCTTCATCGTGAAAACCAGCTCCGTAAAGTCATCCTCCTCGGCCGGCAGGTCGATGTGCACCCGCACATCATGGTCCAAGGTGGAGATATTCAGGTAGCAATCAAAAAAATCCTTCCCATGGGGCCGGTTTATCTCCGGCACATCGAACCAGAAGTCATCCCCCTGCTGCGCCCACCCGCAGGGCATGTACCCCAGCGCCAATAGCCCCAGCGCCAACAAGACCTTAAACCGTCTAAAGAAGCCTATATATACTTTCATCACCACGATACTCTAAAATATCCTCTAATACTAATCAGAACAGGCAATGCTATCCTGCGGGGCGAAAATATGAAATCTCCCACGCATACAAAAGCCACCCAACTATTTGACGAGCCGCGCTAGAAAATAGTTTCAGACGGCAGAGTGTGGGATGCGATGTGGGAGCATTAACGGATTATGCGCATTGCTAGCACCAGCCGCATCAGCGATGCAGCTCAGGCGAATAAACGTCCATTGCAACGGCGCGGGGAGCCGACTACCACTACGGGCCCCTGCGCCAAGCAACACCACGCCCCGGCACGCAATATACCGCCCACTACAGATCAACGGCCCGTAGGCATAGCGGCTCGCCGCATGCCGAATCGCCGCATGCCTGAATTTGCATGGCATCCCCCGGCATGCTGAAACTGCCACCACCAATTAAAAAACAAGCCCTAACCCTCCCTCCACCCCAGCCCTACCCCGCCCCCGGGGCCCCTCCGAATTTCACCAGCATAAATTCGGAGGGGAAGCGAAGGCGGATAGGAGGTAAAACCTCCATTCTGGCTAGGAATGCGGGATACAGGGGGAGCGAAATGCGCTGAAATAAGGGGAGAGTAGGGCAAATGCAACAATATTATTAGAATACAGCCCATTATCTGTTGTGGGATATGATGGGCGATTTAACTGTTCTGCAGGCAGATTGGAAGGGCGGATAAAAGCGGTCGGCGGAAGGCGGAGGATAACATATTCATTCTTTCTGCGTTATATCCTACAAATTCAAACGGATAAGCTATGCCTCTTTCCCTGAAGTACACCCTCGCATTCCTGGTGGCCATCCTTGCGCTGGTGGTCATTTCCTGGGGTAGCGAAAAGCCCCCCGCAAAGCGGAGGGCAACGGACGAAGCGGATGCGCAACTGCTGTCGCTCTGGGAGGCCTCCTCGCGCAATCAGGCGGACACCAGCCTCGGACGCCGCGTGGTGGAGGAGCTGGTGGCACGGCTGGAGAAGGCCGGAGAGATCGAGGCCCACGTGCCACACCTGCAGGGGATGAAAGACCTGCTCGCGCCGGATGGTTTGCTACGCGTGCTCAGCTGGCAGCATGAGATGGGCGACCGTAGCTACCTGTACATGGGGGTGGTCGCCTACAGGGCCGGACGGAGGGGCGAGCTGCGCGTAGTGGCGCTCGAGGATCGGCAGCTACCGGTGGGCGACGGGAACATAAAGCCGGAATGGGAGAGGATGAGCTTCGGGCCGGCAGAGTGGCTGGGGGCAGGCTACTATGATATTCAGGACTTTTCGTACGCCGATGGGCAGAACTACCTCCTGCTGGGGATAGCCGGGGGTAGCCCCTTCGTGCAGCGCCGCGTAGTGGAGACGCTGGAGGTGCGGCCGGATGGTACGCTGCGTTTCGGCGTGCCTGCCATACGGGATCTACGTTCGCGCAGATGCCGCCTACTCTTCAGCTACAACGCCCGGGTAGCCATGACGGTACACCTCCTGGACAACCGCCGGGTGGTGCTGCTGGACCACCTCTCACCCGCCTCGGGGCAGTACAGGGGGATGCCCCAGTTCTACGGCCCGGACTTCTCGCAGGATGCGCTACGGCTACTCTCATCGGGCGAATGGCGGCTGGAGAAGGACGTGGTGGTGGAGGCCCCCCGGGATGGCGCGCATCGCTGAGAGCGATGGCGGCAAGCGCACGGTAATCTATAATGATTTTGTATATTTGCACCGCAAGGGCCAATACCCTGTACGATGAGAATGTTGCTACGCTATGCGTTCCTGCTGCTTGCGCCGCTGGCCCTGCTGGGGCTAACGGTCTGCGGGGGGGCGCAAAAAGATAATGGAATGGACAATATACCCTGGACGATAGACCAATTCGCCGACGTGCGGATCATGCGCTACGAGATACCCGAATGGGATTCGCTGAGCCTACGGCAAAAGGAGTTGCTGTACTACCTGGGGCAGGCGGCCCTCTGCGGGCGTGATATCCTCTGGGATCAGAACTACCGCTACAACCTGGCCATCCGCCACATACTGGAGGGGATATACAAGGGCTACCAGGGCGAGCGTTCCGGGGAGAAATGGGAGGCCTTCGTGGTGTACCTCAAGCGGCTGTGGTTCTCCAACGGGATTCACCACCACTACGGGGAGACGAAGATAGAGCCAGGCTTCGATGCGGAGTACTTCATGACCCTAGTGGCCAACACGCCAGCGGAGCAGCTGCCCGAGGGCTTTGGGGACCAGGAGGAGCTGCTGAGCTTTGCGCTCCCGATTCTCTTCGATCCGCTGGTGGCACGCAAGCGCGTGAACAAGGCGGAGGGAGAGGATCTGCTAGCCACCTCATCGACAAACCTCTACTACAATGTAACCGAGGGGGAGGCCGAAGCCTTCTACGAGGAGCTGGCCCAGGATGTGAATAATCCCAAGCTATCGTACGGGATGAACAGCCAGCTGGTGAAGGAGAACGGGGAGATATTCGAGCATACCTGGCGCGTGGGTGGCATGTACACCGAGGCGCTGGAGCAGATAGTGAGGTGGCTGGAGAAGGCGCAGGGCGTAGCTGAAACGCCAGAGCAGGAGGCGGCGATAGCCCACCTCATCAGCTTCTACCGCACGGGGAGGCTCGAGGATTTCAATGCCCACTGCCTGGCCTGGGTGCAGGACACCTCGGCGCTGGTGGACTTCGTCAACGGTTTCATAGAGGACTACGGCGACCCGCTGGGGCGTAAGTGCACCTGGGAGGGCTACGCGAACTTCAAGGACATGGAGGCCACCAAGCGCGCGGAAGTCCTCTCGCAGCATGCACAGTGGTTCGAGGATAATTCACCGACAGACAAGGCCTACAAGAAGGCCAACGTGAAGGGTGTTACAGCCAAGGTGGTCAACGCGGTGCAGCTAGGGGGCGACGTATACCCCTCCTCGCCGATAGGCATCAACCTGCCGAATGCGGACTGGATCCGCGCCGAGCATGGGTCCAAGAGCGTTACCCTCGAGAACATCACCCACGCCTACGAGAAGGCCTCGCAGGGGAATGGATTCCTGGAGGAGTTCGCCGCATCGCCCGAGGAGATCGCCCGGCACAAAGAGTTCGGAACGCTCGCCGGATCGCTACACACCGACCTGCATGAGTGCCTGGGGCATGGGTCTGGGCAGCTCGCCCCCGGAGTATCCAACAAGGCTCTCAAGAGCTACGCATCGACCCTGGAGGAGGCGCGGGCCGACCTGTTCGCCCTGTACTACATCCGGGACCCGAAGCTGGTAGAGCTGGGGATACTACCCGATTCGGGGCAATACTCGGAGGCGGAGTACGACGGTTTCATCCGCAACGGACTCATGACGCAGATGGTTCGCATAGAAAAGGGGGCTTCCATCGAGGAGGACCACATGCGCAACCGTGCACTGATAGCCCGTTGGTGCTATGAGAAGGGGAAAAAGGACAATATCATCAGCATGGAGAAGCGAGAGGGCAAGACCTACGTGCAGATCCATGATTACGATGGCCTACGTAGCCTGTTCGGTGGGTTGCTCCGCGAGGTGCAGCGGATAAAGAGCGAGGGGGACTACGCTGCCGGCAAGGCGCTGGTGGAGGGCTACGGCGTGCGGATAGACCCCGCCCTACACGAGGAGGTGCTGACCCGCTACGCTGCGCTCAATCTTGCGCCCTACGGCGGGTTCGTCAACCCTGTGCTGGAGCCGGTGATGGAGGGCGATTCGATGGTAGATGTTAGGGTGCGCTACGTGGACGACTACGCGGCGCAGATGATGGAGTACTCGCAGAAGTACGGATTCCTGCCCTATAGCATCAAGTAGTATTACAATAACAGTTAGTAGATAGATATGAAAGAGACTCCGCTCTGCGCAAAGCATGTGCAGCTAGGCGCAAAGATGGCCGAATTCGCCGGCTTCAATATGCCCATACAGTACACCGGTATCAACGAGGAGCACATCAACGTGCGCGAGCGCGTTGGCCTGTTCGATGTGGCCCACATGGGGGACTTCTGGGTGAAGGGCCCAAAAGCCATAGAATTCCTCCAGACCATCAGCTCGAACGATGTGTCGAAGCTGGTGGATGGGCAGGTGCAGTACGCCTGCTTCCCGAACGAGAAGGGCGGGATAAAGGACGACTTCCTGACCTACCGGATAGACGGGGAGACCTTCCTACTGGTGGTCAATGCTGGCAACATAGAGAAGGACTGGGCGTGGGTAACCGCGCAGGGCAAGAAGTTCGGCCTGGAGGCTGGGCGGGAGATCTACGATGCCTCGGGCGAGATGGGGCAGGTGGCCGTACAGGGGCCGCTGGCCATGAAGGTGGTGCAGAAGCTGACCGACTCTCCAGTGGAGGAGCTGGGTTTCTACACCTTCAAGAAGGCCGATGTGGCGGGCATTAAGGATGCCATCGTGTCCATCACGGGCTACAC
>PDRH01000095.1 GCA_002748015.1 Bacteroidota bacterium
AACTTCTCCGGCATATGCTGCACAATCACGATACCCGGGCAGTCCACCGGCATCCCCTTCAGAAACTGCGTCAACGCCTCCGTACCACCCGTCGACGCTCCAACGGCAATTACCCGCTCCGTCGTCTTTATCATGCTCATATCCGGCCGTCCAGCAGACATAATTACATCCGCAGAGTACTTCGGACCCACAGGACGGGTCGGCTCCACCACGGTCTTACGGCGATGAATGCGAGCGCAAGCAGCCGCCTTCACCGCATCCACGATATGAATACGACTCTCCTCGATGAACTGGCGAGTATTCATCTGCGGCTTCGTGATAATCTCCACCGCCCCTAGCTCCAGCGCACGCATACCCGTCTCCGTCCCCTTGGCGGTCAGCGACGATATGATAAGCACCGGAATGGGGTGCTGGCTCATGATCTTCTTCAGGAACGTAAGCCCATCCATCCGCGGCATCTCCACGTCCAGCGTTATCACATCCGGCACCTCCTCCGCGATCTTCTGCGCCGCAAAGAACGGATCCGAAGCCGTACCCATGACCTCTATCTGCGGGTCGGTCGCCATTATTGAACTCAGCGTCTGGCGAACCACCGCCGAATCATCTACTATCAGGACTCGAATCTTGCCCATAAGTCCTACATCGTCTTTTGGATGTAGCGCTGGCGCACAGCACCCGTCTCGGTATCGTACTCCAGCTTACGCCCATTGGTACCACCAACACTACGAGCCACCACAGGAATACCCAGCTCCTTGAGGCTCTCGAGCGCCATCTCTATGTTCCTATCCCCTATATGGAAATGCGAACCCGTATCGATTACTGCGCCCCCGCCAAACACCTTTGCCACCAGATCGCCACGCTGCGAACCCAGCGACTCCATCTTGGCCACCAGCTTCTCTATCGCTATATTGCCGTACTTCGGACTCGCCAGACCCTGACCATTCCATAGCGGCAGCATAAAGTGGTTGATTCCACCTATGCTCAGCTGCTTATCCCACAGGCAGACCGCCACGCAAGAACCCAGAATAGTCGAGACCGTCGTCGGCTCCCTAGAGGCGTAAAGGGCGGCGGGATACAGAAAATGCGTCTTTCTTTCCCCCATCTGCCCTAGAATATTTCCTCATCATCAAAGAAGATCTCATTCGCCTCAGAGCTAAAACCCTCCGTCTCCATTGTCGATTCCGGGATTTCAAATACAAAATACGAACCCTCACCCAGCTTGCTCTCCACCGTTATCGTCCCCTCCAGCAGGTCCGTAATCGCCTTACACACCGATAGGCCCAGCCCATGGCCCCGACTCACCGAGTTTATCGTCGTATCGCCACGGGTAAACCGATCGAAAATCTCGCTCAGGCTGTCCTCCGCTATACCAGTCCCGTAGTCACGAACCGCCAGCGACAAACGCCCATCAGCCACCCGAAGCGTCAGGTCAATCGTACTACCCATAGAGCTATAGTTGACCGCATTATTCAGCAGATTCGCCAGCACCAGCTTCACGTACGACGGGTCCGTCTTGAACATCACGGAGAACTGGCCATCAGGCGGCGCCGGCAGCTCCTCATGCACCTGAACACGGACCTTCTTCTTACGCAGCTCATAGCGGAAATTATCCATCACGCTATCCACCAGCGGCAGCACCTCCACATTCAGAATATCCGGTACCGCATCCCCAGCCTCAACCTTGGCCGCAAAGAAGATATTCCGAAACTGGAAATCCAGGCTGAACGCCTCCGAGTGTATCAGCGCAACCATCGAAATCACCTTCTTCCACGCCTCCTTGTCCACGCTCAGAATCGAACGGCTCAAACCCAGAATCGAGGTGAACGGATTGATTATCTCATTCGTAATATTGCTGATGAAATGGCTCTTGAGCGACTCGCTCTCCTCCAGCTTACGGTTCACCAGCTTCAGCTCGCTATTGAGCCCACGCAGCTCCTCCACCGTCTGCCGATTCACTGCAATCCGCCGCTCCAGCTCCTGGAGCAGCTCCGCATCCGACATCTGCATGCAGGCGCTCATATCTATACTATTCTTTTCCTCCATACCATTCTCCATATATATATACTGGGCTATTATATCCTTCTAAATATCGTCGGCCGTATCGACTCCAGCGGCAGATCCATGCTCATTATCGACTCCGAATGCCCCAAGAAGAAGTAGCCCCCCTTCCGTAGCTTGGCGCACTGCTTGCGAATCACCGCCTCCTGCGTAGCACGGTCAAAGTAAATCAGCACATTACGACAGAACACCACGTCGAACATCTCATTTAGATTATAAGACGCATCCATGAAGTTCAAACGCTGGAAACGTATCTTACGACGGATGTCCGGCACCATCCGAACCGTCGGGTTCGTCCTATCCTTACTCCGCAGCATATACGCCCGCTTAATCTCCAGCGGCACCCCCTCCACGCGATCCTCCTTGTATACCGCATTCACCGCCGCCGAGAGAATGCGCGTACTCAGGTCTGTCCCGATAATACTATAGTCCAGACCACCACCACGCCCCTTCAGAAACTCCGAAATCACCATCGCAATGGTATACGGCTCCTCACCGCTAGAGCAACCAGCACTCCACACCTTCAGCGTGCGCCCACCACCATCGTAGAACTCCGGCAGCACCTGATCACGCAGGAAGTCAAAGTGGATCGGCTCACGGAAAAAATCCGTCTTATTCGTGCTCACCACATCGAGCATATGCACCAGCTCCTCCTGCTGACCACGCTCGCTCAGCACGTAGTCCGTATAGGTCTTGAAATCCGACATACCCAGCTCCACCAGCCGCTTCTGCAAACGGCTCTGAAGCATAATCCGCTTCGCAGGCGGCATCTTGATGCCCGCAGTGCTATAGATGAACGTACTAAGCCGGGCGAACTCCGCGTCGCCCAGCTCAGCACGATAGCTACCCTGCATGCTGAATATACCCCCCTCTAACGAACTATCCATAACCTACACGCTATATTGCACCGGATAAAACGAAACCCAAGCTACCCCCTACTCAGCATCGTCAGACACCAGGCCCGCCTGCTCATCATCTGCCACCAGATGCTCGCTGCCAGCCGCCGTCGTGGCCAAATCGCTAATCTCCTCCGAGCTGAACACCTCATCCATGTTCAGAATCATGATGAACGTCTCGCCCACATTGGCCACACCCACGATGAACTCCGGGCGGTACTTATTCCCCAGCGACGGCGGCGGCATGATCGTCCCGCCATCGATCTCTATCACCGCCTGCACAGAGTCCACCAGCGCACCAACATGCACCGACTCCCCATCCAGGTCGATGTCCATCACCACGATGCACGTACTCGCGTCGCACTCCGTAGCAGACATACCGAACTTGATGCGCGTGTCGATCACCGGCAGCACAGAGCCACGCAGGTTAATCACGCCCTTCATGTAGCTCGGAGACTTCGGCACCTCCGTGATCTTCGTCATCTCCAGGATGTTGAGAACCTTCCCAACATGCGCTGCAAACTCCTCATCACCAAGCTTAAACGTAAGGTAAGAGCTTATCTTGGATATACTATTCTCGCTCATCTCTATCTATCAATTACAATGTTACTCCTCACCCCCCTCATGAACACCACCCATCACGAACTCATTCTCCTTCGTGAAGTGCTTCACTATACGATTCGTATCCATCACCAGCGCCACAGTACCATCACCCAGAATCGTCGCACCGCTAATCATGTCCTGATTCTTGTAGTGCTTGGACAGCGGCTTGAGCACCGCCTGGTACTCCCCTATCACCGTGTCCACCACGAAGCCCACCTTGCGCTCCTCGTAGTGCACCACCACCACCTGCTCCATCACATCCGGGAACTCAGGCAGCTTGAACTCACGCCGCAAGTTGAAGTACGGGATCTGCACCCCATCCAGCACCACCAAGTCGTTGAACTGGTCGATAACCCGCGTATGCTCCACCGCGTAGATCTTGTCCACAGCCGAGAGCGGTATCACGTACGAGGTATCCGCCACCTTCACCAGCAGGCCGTCGATGATCGAGAGCGTCAGCGGCATCTTGATCGTTATCGTCGTACCAACCCCAAGCTCCGACTCCAGCTCCACCTCGCCGCGCAGCTCCATGATCTTCCGCTTCACCACATCCATGCCCACGCCACGCCCAGACACGTCCGACACCTCCTCCGCCGTGCTGAAGCCCGGCAGGAACAGCAGATCCAGCGTCTCCCGCTTGCTCAGCTTCCTATCAGCCGCAATGATGCCCCGCTCTACCGCCTTCGCCTGGATCGCCGCCGGGTCGATGCCCCGCCCGTCATCCGACACCTGCACCAGCACGTTCGTACCGGAGTAGAAGGCCTTCAGCAGAATCGTACCCTGCTTCGGCTTGCCCGCACGCTCCCGCGTCGCCGCATCCTCTATCCCATGGTCGAGGCTATTGCGCAGAATATGCAGCAGCGGATCGGCCAGCCCCTCAATGATCGTCTTATCCAGCTCCGTATCCGTCCCCTCCGTGACGAAGCGCACATCCTTCTTCAGGTTCTTCGACAGATCCCGCACCAGGCGGTGGAACCGCGTCACCAGATTCTCTATCGGGATGAGCACGATGCTGAAGGCGATGTCGCGCAGCTGCCGGCTCAGCTTCTGCACGTTCTCCGAGATGCTCGTCAGCCCGGGCTGGTTGCTCTCCTCGGCGAACAGCGTCAGCCGCGCCTGCGTCGTCACCAGCTCAGACACCAGATTCATCAGCTCATCGAGCTTCTCCGATGCCACACGAATCGAGCTAATCGCCATGTTCTTCGAGTTCTGGCGCGCAGCGCTCTCCTCCTGCGGCAGGGCCTCAACCACCACCTGCTCAGGAATCGCCCCCTTCACCTGATCAACCGTAACGCGCGGATGCGTAGCCCACAGCTTCTCGAGCGACACCAGGAAGCGGCGGTTCGACAGCAAGTCGCTACCATCCACCAGCTCCACCTCTATCTCCGCATCCCCCTCCACGAAGATGAACACATCGTCTATAGCATTGCGCCCCTGCGACGTAGAGAGTACAACCTCCCACGAGGTGTAGCAGAACTGCGGGTCAATAACATCCAGCGGCGGCACCGCCTCCATGTTCACCCGCACCCGGCAATCCCCCAGCGCCCGTAGCTCGTCGATCTGGTAGAGCGGGTTCGTCCCGTTGTTGAAGATATCCGACACCGGCGTAAAGCGGATGAAGAACGTCTCCCGCTCGGCGGCCTCGCCCTCCTCGCTCTCGGTTACCAGAGGTTGCTCCACCATCGGCGCATCGGCAGCCACCGCCGGCGAAACCTCGCTCTCGTTGCCGTCGATGATCTCATCCATCTGGTGCATCAGCCCCTCCTGCTGCGCCATCAGCTGCTCGCTCTCCCGCCCAGCCTCATCCAGCAGATTGCGCAGATGATCTACTGACCGAAGAGTAACCTCCATGGTCATCGGAGTCACCTCCCGGTCACCCGAACGTATCAGGTCGTAAATCGTCTCCATGTGGTGCGTAAACCGGTCGATCTCCTCAAAGCCGAACATGCTGCTGTTCCCCTTGAGCGTGTGCATAATCCGGAATACCCGCTGGACCAAATCAGGATTCTCATGATCCTCCTCCAGCTCCAGCACCGCCTTCTCCAGCTCATCGATCAGCTCGTAGGCCTCCTCGACAAACTTCCGCTTGAAATTGTCCATCGATGCCTCCATCAGCGTAGTACTTTATTGAGCGCAGCGATGAGCTTAGCCGGAACGAAGGGCTTTATAATCCAGCCCGTCGCACCAGCCTCCTTGGCCTCCAGCTTCTTGCTGGTCTGCGACTCAGTGGTTAGAAAAAGAATCGGGATGCGCTGGTAGGGCTCCATCTCCCGCACATGCTTGATGAGCGTGATCCCATCCATCTCCGGCATGTGGAGATCCGTAATGATCAGGTCTATCACCTGGCCATCCAGAAAGCGCAGCGCATCCGTACCATCATTGGCTATCAGCACGTCAAAACCCTCATTCTCGAGGGTGAAGCTCACAACCTCCCTGATACTCTCAGAATCATCAACAATCAAAATCTTCTTCGGCATAATGTCTCGCTATTATCTCCTTAAATCTGGCTATCGCCCAACCAGCGCGAAAAGCCCGTTGCCCCCAGCAGCTGGCGCATCTCCTTCTCCAGCGCCATGTCCACCTGTAGAGAGGCACCCTTATCCTGCTGGCAGACCGAAAGCCCGTGCAGCAGCTGCAGAAAACCCAGGTCCAAAGACTCCACGGACTTCACCCGCACCTCCA
>PDRH01000096.1 GCA_002748015.1 Bacteroidota bacterium
GAACCTCGTCAAGATCGGGCTCTTCTACGATGGGAACTACTTCCTACATGTTAGCAACTACTACTATTACTACCATGCACGCCGCGAGCGTATCAGCGTCCCCGGATTTCACTACTTCGTCCGCAATCTTGTCGCAGAGCTAGAGGAGGCCGAGGTCAACTACTGCCGCATAGTCGATGCCCACTACTTCCGCGGACGGCTCAGCGCCCAGGAGGCAAGCCACCGACAGAACCAGCTCTACAACGATAGGGTATTCGACGACATACTCATGAGCATGGGTATCGTATCCCACTTCGTGCCCCTACGCACACGCGACGGCCGGAAGGAGGAGAAGGGAGTAGACGTATGGCTCGCGCTCGAGGCTTATGAGCTGGCCCGCCAGAAGGAGCTGGACGTGGTTGTGCTCGTAACATCAGACGGGGAGTACGTGCCCCTGGTGAGGAAGCTCAGTGGCATCGGTGTGCGGACCATGGTGCTCAACTGGGAGTTCGAGTATACCGACGAGCACCATAACGAGGTGGTAACCCGCACCTCCCAGGATCTCCTCCAGGAGGTTACCTACTCCATCCGCGCGCATGAGGTCATTGAGAAGGGCCTAGACCTTGGTCACGAGTACGTCTCCGACCTCTTCTACCAGATCTACACCGGCGAGGAGCACACCACCAGCAACGACCATCAGCCCGAGGAACGCCCCATCCACGCTGCGGACGACCAGCGCTATACCGGCGTAGTCATGAGCGTCCACGCCAACAGGGGCTACGGATTCATCCGCTTCCCACCCGACAATCTCTTCTTCTACCATGAGGAGCTGGAGGGCATCCCCTTCAGCCAGCTGCTCGTAGGCGAAGAGGTCGAGTTTAGTATAGGGCATAATAGCGGTGGCCAGCGCGTGGCCAAGCGCATCCGCCGTCCCGGCATGTAGCCAAAGAATATATCTAAGAACCATGCGTTTCCTCTACGAGTTCGGCATATCCGCCTATGCGGCCATACTCCGCCTGGTGGCCCTGTGGCATCCCAAGGCCAGGCAGATGGTCGAAGGGCGCAGAGATTGGCGTGAGAAGCTACGCAGCGCAATGGGCTGCCGGAAGGGGAGGGTAGTGTGGTTTCACTGCGCCTCCCTCGGCGAGTTCGAGCAGGGGCGGCCCATCATGGAGGCCTTCATGCACCAGCACCCCGACTGGCAGCTCGTCCTTACCTTCTTCTCCCCCTCTGGATACAATGTACGAAAGGACTATGAGCTGGCCGACCTGGTGCTCTACCTGCCGCTTGATACCGCCAGCAATGCCCGTGACTTCGTAGGCATCCTGACCCCGGACTGCGCCTTCTTCGTCAAGTACGAGATATGGCGCAACATGCTCAAAGTGCTTCACCAGCGGAGCATACCCACTTTCCTGGTCAGCGCCATATTCCGCCCCAGCCAGCTCTTCTTCAAGCCCTACGGTGGGTGGTATCGCCGCTTGCTCAGGCGCTTCACCCATATATATGTGCAGGACGATGATTCCCGGCAGCTACTCGAGGGCATCGGCATGCAGCAGGTTACCGTAGCCGGCGACAGCCGCTTCGATAGGGTGGCTGCAGCAGCATCTTCAGTCAGGGAGCTAGCCCCAGTCGCCCGTTTTGCCGAGGGGCACAGGGTGCTCATCGCAGGTAGCACCTGGCCACCCGACGAGGAGCACCTCCTTTCGCTAGCTGGCCAGCTACCCGAGGGGTGGAAGATTATCCTTGCACCCCATGAGATAGAGGATGGCCGTATAGACCGCTGGATTGGCCGTGTGGGGCTTCCCGCCCTCCGCTACACCAGGCTCACCGCGGAGAGCCCTCTGGAGCAGAGTCGGGTGCTCATCGTGGATACTATTGGCATACTCCTCTCCGTATATCAGTACGGAGACCTTGCCTATATAGGTGGTGGCTTCGGGGCTGGCATTCATAATACCCTCGAGCCCGCAGCCTTCGGAATGCCCGTTATCTTCGGCCCGAACAATCAGCGCTTCCGCGAGGCGCAGGAGCTGATGGAAGAGGGGGCCGCCTACTCCATAGATAATGCGGATGGGCTGCTTAGCCTAGCCCTTCCCCTAATGCGTCAGCCCGAGGCGCTGCGCGTTGCCGGGGACAAGGCGCGTGGCTATGTCCAGGACAATACCGGTGCCAGCCAGCTTGTTCTCTTTGGTGTCAATAGGATAATCCAGGCCTAGATGCAGTTCAGGGATGTCATAGGGCAGGAAAACGTAAAGCGGCTACTTCGCCAGCGCTTCAACGAGGGGCGCATGCCCCATGCCATGATGCTCTCCGGGGCTACTGGGGCTGGGGGCTTCCCCCTGGCACTCGCCCTCGCCCAGTACATGGCCTGCAGCCACCGCACGGAGGAGGACTCCTGCGGCCAATGCCCCACATGCAAGAAGATGGCAAAGATCGCGCATCCCGACCTCCACTTCTGCATGCCCCTCATACGCAATAGGGAGAGCGATGACCCCGCAACCGTCGAGGCTGATATGCTCGATGCCCTCCGCGCCCAGGTTGCCGATACCCCCTACTTCAGCGAGAGCGAATGGTACGCCCGCCTTGGCGACTCGGCCAAGCAGGGGAGCATATCCGCCGCCGCCAGCAGGAGGATAGTTGAGGCGCTATGGCTCAAGAGCTTTGAGATACCCTATAAGTTCATGATACTCTGGTTGCCCGAACGGATGCACCTTGCGGCGGCCAACCGTCTTCTCAAGATAGTAGAAGAGCCACCAGAGGGAACCTACTTCATCCTCCTGAGCGTGAGGCCCCATGAGGTGCTACCCACCATCGCCTCCCGCGTGCAGCAGACCCTCCTTCCGCACCTTGAACAGCCCACCATCGCCCGAGCGTTGGAGGACAGGGGGCTAGCCCAGGGGCAGGTGGCCCTCGAGGTAGCACAGGCCTGCCAGGGCGACTTTACCGAGGCGCAACGGATAGCCGAGGAGGGCGGCGAAAGCCCATTCCTCAACCTCATGCAGGCCCTATACCGCGGGGCGATAGCCAATCGCTACCCCGATCTCATGGACTGGGTGGAGACTGTGGCCAAGCTCGGGCGCGAACCCCAGAAGGAGATGCTTGCCTACTTCGCCCGCATGGTCCGCGAGATGTATATGTTCAACCTCGGCCAGGGCGATCTCTGCTTCAGCATAGGTCAGGAGCGAGAGTTCGCCCAGAAGGTGAGCCCCTACGTTCACGGTCGCAACGTAGGCTGGCTCCTCGATGAGTACAGCACCACGCTCTACCAGATAGCCCGCAACGGCAACCCCAGCATCATCTTCACCGACATGGCCATACGCCATGCCCGCATGATCCTCCTCAAGATTAAGGTTTAGCCCCTTCCGGCCCCAGGCGTGGGTTTGCTCCGCCGCTCCATCTCTAGCCTAAGCTCCTTTATTTAGCGAAGCTAATCGCACGATCTAGTAGCCTATCCCGCCATTCGACAGGAAGTAGGAGGGGTCATCAAAGATGGTGTCAAAGCTGAATACCAAGCTACGTAGCACCTCGACGCAGTCCTTGTGAATCAGCGTGAAATCTCGATCATCCGATCGGAAGAAGGGTGCAACCATGACTAGGCATTCAGCAACCGCTTGACCATAGAGGTGAACGTCGGTAGTAGGCTCAGATTATACATATACGGAATGGTGGCATAGGCCTCCTCGAGTGCCTTCTTGGCGCTGAGCCAGCCCTGCCCATCCGTAATCCACACGAAGCCATAGCCACTGGCTTCCGGAACCTTTGCCAGGATCTCCTTGAAAGAGAGGGCCGTGGTCACGATCTTTGAACCATGGCTATGGTAGAGGTTGGTCTTTATGAGGAAAACCGTGCCGGGCGTTTCGATGACGAAGTCAAAATGCGTTTTATCCAACCCCAGTGCGGTGAATTGCTCTAGGCAGTTAGATGGGAGTTCCTTGCTAAAGGGGATTTTCGCATCGTTCAACATCTCTGCTACGATATTCTTCATGAGGTGTCCCCCGCGATTCTTGCGACCGTTGGTGTCAAGCCCCGTCTCCACACCGAAAACGTAGTCCACTAAATTCTTCACCCGCTTGCTCTGCAGCACCTTGTCTAGGCCTGTACCCCTTATGTACTCAACAACACTCGCCTCATCCGTGAGGTAGGAGGCTATGCTACGTGGCTCCCCATCCGATCCTAGCACCATCTCGTCCCCACTGCGAACTGCGATCAGGATGGGTAGCACCTCGAATGCCCTGGGATTCTCCAACCAGATGCTATGCACCGCGCCTGCCAAATCCTCCTCACCAATCAGGTAGTTCAGCTGGTTGAGCTTTACTGCGATAGGTTTAACCCGGTCGTTTATCTTCTCGAAGTCGCAGAAGATATCCAGGCCACGTTTTGTCACGCAGAGCGTATCGATGAACTCGTCAAAGCTAGCCTTTTCCATATCTTATATCTCTAGTAATTACGCACTACAATCTCGGTCAGCTTCCCCCGTTTCTGCGGGTTGGAGTTCAGCGCGCGGATGGCCTGCACGTGGTCGATGCTGTACGCGGCGTAGAGGTCATCCAGGAAGCTGTTCTCTGCATTCCGCCCCCGCCCATCCGAGTTGCTGAGCATCAGCAGGCAGCCCTCCGCATGCATCGCGTCGAAATGCTCCTTGAGGCGCAGCTGGTCCGCATCGTCGAACATCTCCTTGGTGTAGGAGGTAAAGCTCGAGGTGGCGTCTAGCGGGCGGTAGGGCGGATCGTAGTAGGCGAAGGTATACTCCCCCGCATAGCGCAGCATCTGGGTGAAATCGCCCGTCAGGATCTCCACCCGTTGCAGCAGCGCGCTATCCTGCGCCAGCGTCTCCCGATCGCAGATCTTCGGCGCCTTGTAGCGCCCGAAGGGAACATTGAATAGCCCCTTGGCGTTCACCCGGTACAGCCCGTTGAAGCAGGTCTTGTTCAGGAAGATGAAGTACTTCGCGCGCATCAGCTCGTCCAGCCCCTCCGTGTTGTACGCCGCACGTATCGAGAGGAAGAGCTCCCGCCGGGCCTCGTGGTCGGCCAGCGAGAAGTACCTGCCCGATAGCTCGGCGAGCTCCTCGGCCAGCTCTTCGTGCCGCTCCTTGATGACCCGGTAGGTCCCCGTTAGCGTCGGGTTCACATCGTTGATGACCGCATGCTCAATGTTGGGAAAGCGTTGTAGCAGGTAGAAGAGCATCGCCCCGCCCCCCACGAAGGGCTCAAGGTAGCTGAAGGGGCGCCCCGCCAGGAGCTCCTCGGGTAGCATACCGCCCAGGGTGGCCAGGAGTTGCCCCTTGCCACCCGCCCACTTCACGAAGGGCTTTGCCCCGGTTCTGCCACCCATCCTATACTTTATATATTAGCGCCGCAAAGGTAGTAAAAATAGGTCCCGTCCTTTACCGCCACCAATACCCGCCGCTGAGCCTAAACTTCCCGAAAGTTGCTTTGCGACTACTCTACCTCCCTATCTTATCCCTCTGCCCCCTAAGCTCCCCCTCCGAATTTGCGCTAGGTGAAATTCGGAGGGGCTGCCCATCCGGGTAGAAGAAATACCCCAGGCGTGTAACCTTTCTGATGAAACTGCGTACCACCTAGCGAACCCCTATTGACCACCAAAGTCAACCACCATGGCGAGAATCACCCCCGTGCGCCCGAAGTACTGGAGCAAGCACGAACCCGTTCCATACGTAGTAGAGGAGGAAAGGATGTACGTCCGCGCTCGGGCGGCGAAGATCCGCAATCCCAGAACGAAGAAGCAGCAGGAGAATAGGAGCAAGCTGGCCGTGGCGAGTCGCTTCCTGGCCCAGATGCAGGCGATGGTAGCCAGAGGTTTCAAACCCACGATGACCAATCGGCCGGGCTGGGAGTCCCGCCGCGTGGGGGCCTACCACGTGGCCCTGGGCGTGCTGCTGAACTCGGGGATGAGAAGGGGGATGGATGGGTGGGAGATTGACTACCAGAACGTGCAATTGTCGGAGGGGAATAGCCTGGAGTACTTTCCGATGGAGGTGGGGCGCAATGGGCGAGAGGTGTCCATAACCTTCCCAAAGGGCCTGCCACGGGGGACGAAACGGGTGCGGATGGCGGTTCATTCGGCTAGGAAGGGGCGAACCCTGCATGTAGCTCTCCATGCACCGAAGCGGGGAGAGCAGATCTTGGTAAGCATCCCGAAGTGGGCGGCGAGCGGGGCTTTGCACGTTTACTATACTGTTGAGGTGAAGGGTAAGTCGCGGTGGGCAAGCGCCTACGTATACGTACCGAAGGGGC
>PDRH01000097.1 GCA_002748015.1 Bacteroidota bacterium
TAGCCCGCGAACTGGCTGCCCGGGAGATTGTCCACGGCATCAGCCTCTGCGACCCGGCGGTGGGCTCGGGGCACTTCCTGGTATCAGCCATGAACGAGCTGCTGCTACGCAAGGTGGAGCTGAGCGGCGGACTATGCGATGAGGAGGGACGCTACATAGACAACGCTGACCTCGTCCACCATGCAGACGAGGTTCTGGTAAACCACAAGGGCCACGAGCTACGCTACACCAAGGCCATTAGCCAGGCAAAACCAGATGGCAAAAGCTTGCCCCCGCAACTCATACAGAAGGCCATGTTCCGCGAGAAGCAGGGCATCATAGAGCACTGCCTCTACGGGGCGGACATCAACCCTACCTCGGTCAAGATCTGCAAGCTACGCCTCTGGATAGAGCTACTCAAGAGCGCCTACTACGATACGGCAAGCCAGCAACTACACACCCTCCCCAACCTGGAGACAAGAATAGTCGTAGCCGATAGCCTCATCCCCCTACCCAAAGGGGAAAATAGCCTGGTCAACGGGCTGGATACCATGATGCAAGAGCTACAGGAGAACAGGCAGCTATACTTCAAGGCCCACGCCCAAAGCGAGAAAGAGGAGCTTCGGAATAGCTATAATACGCTCCGGGCCGAGATTGCGAAACTCGAAGACCTCGATACCTTTGCACCCAAGAAAACGCGGGAGATGCTCGCCTGGAGCCCCTACGAAACCAGCCACCCCTGCACCTTCTTCGACCCCGACTGGATGTTCGGCATTAAGGAGGGCTTCGACATCATCATAGGCAATCCGCCCTACATATCCACCAAGGGGATAGACAAGGCCTACAAGAACACGCTTATGGGCTACTACGGTTTTGCCGATGACACCTACAGCCACTTCTTCTTCCGTGCGCTAGAGCATGGCGGTTCCGATGGGAACTTCAGAGGGCTACTCAAGGAGGGGGGTATCCTAAGCTTCATCACCTCCAAAAGCTTCTGGACAACCCCCACCAAGCGCAACCTCAGAGACCTGTTGCTGAGCTACCAGCTCATGGAGGTGGAGGATGCGGGTAATCCTTTTGACGGAGTAACGGTAGACACCTCCATCGTTCGACTCAAAAAGCATACGCCAGCCCAAGGGCATCGCTTCACATTCGTAGGGAAGGTCAGCGAAGGAGAAACGCAAAATGCAGAGATGGTCTTCCCCCCAATTGAGCAGACTACCTATAGCAATGCGCCCAATGCGGTCTTCTTCACACCCTGCGAGGAGAACCTCAGCATGCTCCAGCGATTCGGGGCTAGGGTGAATGAGCTACTCGAAGAGTGGTGGGATAGCATCAGGACCTCCTCGCTCATAGGTAGGCACGAGCAGGAGCTGGCGACCTACAGGAAGTCGCTACAGCCGGGCGACATAGCCCTCCTGGGCCTCCTCACTGACGGCGGGCAGGGCCTGGCCACAGGCGACAACGCCAGCTTCCTGGCAGTACGAGCTAGCTCTAATCTGGCCGAACAGGTCAAGGCGCAACGAGCCGAAAAGCTCTACAGCCTGGTAAGGAATGGTACGATAGACCTTGAGGAGCTGCAGAAGGTACTCCCCACCCACAGAGCGTTTAGCCACATACAGGACTTCCACCACTTCCTTAGAAGCCTATCCGAAAGCCAGATAGCCGAACTCTTCGAGAACCTACGCCAAGAGCATGGTAAGGATACCTTCGGGCAGGGCTTCATCCATAGGCTGATAGATGATGCGCAGCTAGCCGATGCAAACCGCCTGACGCAAAGCGAAAAGGAGAACGGCATAGCACCTCAACTCCCCCACTACGTACCCTACGACAAGGGGGACAGGGAGGGCAACCGCTGGTATGCCGAAACGCCCTACGCCATAGACTGGTCAGAGGGAAGCGTAGATGCCCTGAAGAGCAGCAAGGACGCCCGCTACCAAGGGGCAAAGTTCTACTTCCAGGAGGGCTTCTGCTGGAGCGACATCAACACCTTCTACATCAAGTGCCGCCGCAAGGGCAGAACGGTCAACGACGTCAAGAGCATGTCCATGTATGCACAGCCCGGCATCACTGCAGACCCCACCATATGCGATAGCCTAGACCTATGGACCTCCTTCTACATCGCCGTGCTGAGCAACCAGTGCTTCATCCCCCGCTACATCAAGAGCTTCATCAGCACCACCGAGACCTTCCAGATTAACGACGGGCGAAAGATACCCATCGTCATCCCCACGCCCAGCCAGCTCAAGGCAGTTCACGCGCTCGTTGACCAGGCAATAGCCATCAAGAAGGGGGAGAGCAAAGCCAACCGGCAAAAGGTGGAGGAGGACATTGAGGACCTCATCGCCACCATCTACGGGATGAAAGGCTAGTAGAAAAAAAGGGATATCCTAGAGCTTGAAGTAGGCCACCAGCTCCCGCAGCTTCTCGGCCTGCACGGTCATACTCTCCGAAGTCGTTGCTAGCTCCCCGGAGGTCTGCGCATTCTGCTGAGCCACCCTATTCAACTCACGCACAGCATTACTCACCTGCTCCACGCTATGCCCCTGCGCCACGCTCGCCCGGAATATATCGTCAACGAGCCTGGCCGTCGTATCTATCTCCGGTATAATCTCTGATATCCTAACACCAGCACCATCCGCCTGCTGCTTGGTTGTCTCCGAAAGGGATGTCAGCTCCTCGGCCGCCCCCCTGCTCCGCTCGGCCAGCTTACGCACCTCGGTGGCTACCACTGAGAAACCCCTCCCCTGCTCCCCAGCCCTGGCCGCCTCAATCGCTGCATTCAGCGCCAGGATATTCGTCTGCGCTGCAAGATCCATAATTATCTGGATCTTATCGTTGACCACACCATGCGACTCTACAGACACGCTCGCCTTCTGGCCTATATCCAGAATGTTACTATGGATAGACCCCGAACGATCAGAGGCGAACTTCGCCTGCTGGGTATTCTCGCTGATGTACGAGCTGAGCCCCTCCATCGAAGCGGAAATCTCCTCCGCAGAACTCGCCTGCTTACTCGCCACGCTGGAAAGCCCCTCAGAAATACCGTTTATCTGGCCACTCACGCTATTGAGGCTATCGGCATTCTGCGCTATCTCCGAAACGATACCCCGCAGACTGGACTGCAGCTGCGAAAGGGAATCGTTCAGCTTACCAAGCTCATTCTCACCGGTAGAAGCACTAAACTCCACGTTCAGGTTACCCAGAGAGAGCTGCTCCACGCTCTCAGCAAAGTCCTTCAGCGGCTTCTTGAACAGGGAATTAATCAGGTAGATGGACAGAATGGTACAAGTCGCCACGATAATAACGCTTACCGTAGAGCTATAGTAGCCCAGCTCGCTGAGGCGAGAGGACGTAGTCAAAACGTTCGCAAGAACAGTAAGGATGATACCAATCTTGAAGCCCGTTGACTTCCTGAGGAAGAACCACAGTACAACAACAGCTACAACCAGGCCCAGTACCACACGGAATAGCAGCTGTGAAAGGAAGCTAGAGTCCATAATACGCCTACGAATTTCTACGAGTACGAAAAATAAACCGCTACCCTAGATGGCTACAAAAAGAACAACATGAATGAAGCCAAAAGACGTAGCAACATAGTACGATGCGACAAATATACGTATAGGCTCGATAGGCCGCAAGTCTATAGGCCTACCGCACCGCTCAGAGGTACAATCGCACCCAGGATTAAAACGGCCTATCAGGCTGGAATTAACTACCTTTGCTCCCGCATCAATGACCAAGAGACCGTTGCTATATTGAACAAATATAGCCTGTAACCGCATGGCTTTCAGCGACAAAATACCCAGAAGTGTAGGAACGCAAGGAAAGACTGCCGCGAGGGGCTACGGACACACTCCCCTCCTGGCTTAGAATAGTAGAGGCGAGACAGCTACAAACCACTCAATCGGCGTAAGCCCGCACCATCCGACATAGTGGGTTGCAAGTAGACCGTAGGCATAGCGGCTCGCCGCATGCCTAGAGCAACGAATAGAAGTAAAACGAATTGGGATGTTCACCACCTACCCACCACCCCACTAGCCGAAAAGCCTATGAAAAGCAACCAAACGCCCCTACGCCTCCAGCTAACCGAGGACGGCAGCAGCACCATCATTCAGGGCGACCAAACCAGCTCGGAGAGTTACCACTCCACCCGTGGCGCCCTCAGCGAAGCCCGCTACGTCTTCGCCCGCTACGGCCTCGGCACCTGGCTAGACGCACACCCGCTAGCCACCCCGGCCCGCCCCATACGCATCCTGGAGTACGGCCTAGGGACCGGCCTCAACCTCTTGGCCACCATGGAGCTTACCCTAGCCTCAAAACTCCCTTTCAGCTACGAAGGGTTGGAGGCCCATCCGCTACCCGAAAACCTCCTCGCCCAGATGCAGCTAGGCGATGCCGACCAAGCGGCGGTAGCCCTATGGCGAAAGGCCATGAACGCTCCCTGGGATACCCCGCTCTCCCTCAGCCCCACCATCCACCTCAACAAGCGCAACATCCGCTTTCAGGACTTCACCCCTCACCCCGCCAGCCAGGACATCGTCTACTTCGATGCCTTCAGCCCCTCCACCCGCCCTGAGCTCTGGACCGCAGAGATATTCCAGAAGGCCCACCATGCGCTCGCCCCCAGCGGCATCCTCGTAACCTACTCCGCCAGCGGCCTAGCCAAGCGCGCCCTACGCGCTGCCGGCTTCCACGTACAACGGCTACCCGGCGCGCTCGGAAAGCACCACATGCTCCTAGCCCGCAAGCAAAACAGGTAACCCTACATAGGCAATCTAAATCGTCACAATTAAACCCACCACGAGCCCGTAGGCATAGCGCCGCGCCGCATGCCTAAAATAGCAAATGAAAAAAGGGGGGCACTGCCTAACGCATGCCCCCCATTAGTCTGGCAAACTTCCGCCAGCTAGAAGACCAAGCCCCGGTCAGCCCCATCCTCATCCTTTATATCCCAATCCAGCTGGCCAGCATCATACTTCGCCTTCTGCTCCGGCGTAACCTTTATCTCCGTCAGGGGATTGTAGCTCACATCCAGTGTGTAGAGCTTTGGGTTCTTGCTCACATCCAGGTTCATAACCTTGTTCCCCGTGAAATCCAATCCGCTCAAATCAGGGCAATTGCTCACATCCAGCGCCTGCAGCTTACCGTACACCACCGTCGGCTCGCCTACTATGGTACTCACATTAACATCACCCAGGCACGATAGCAGCAGCAGCTTGTGGTTATTGGAAACATCCAGGCTCTGAAGCGAGTTGCTGGCGATCGTGAGACTCTCCAACTCCGGGCACCCGCTAACATCGATGGAGGCCAGCTTATTCTTGCAATTATCATACCGCCCCCACCTCACGAACTTCAGCTTTGAGCAAGCCGAGAAATCCAGGCTAGTAACATTCCCCACATTCGTCGCCTCCACGTGCTCCAGCTTCGCATTCTGCCCCAAGCTCAGGCTCGCCATATCCATGAACGAGAGAAGCAAGCGCTTAAGCGCCACATTCTTGCTCAGGTCCAGCGACTGCATCTCCGGGCTATTCTCCAACTTCAGGAACTCTAGCTTCTCGTTCTTGCTCAAGTCCAAGCTCGGCAGGTGTGCATCGATTAGCGCCAGCTCCTTAAGCTCCTTGTTCCCGCTCACATCCACTGCGCTCAGCTTGTACGTACGCGTCGCAAAGGTCGTCACCCGCCCATAAATCGTAATCGCTTGCCCCGTAGGTAGCTCCTCCAGTGCCGTCCACGGCCCAAAGCCTTTAAAGGCCTCCCCCTCATCCTTCGTCCCATTCCCGTTGCGGTCGATCCAGACGAACTGCTCGTCCGCCTCATTCTCACACTCGATATCCACCTCCAAGTAGTCCCCCTCCTGTAGCGTGAAGCTCATGCTACACGCCGCATTCGCATCGGGATCACCACCCTTACTGCTCTTCTTATCCGAATCTCCACCTCCCTTCTCCTCCATCCCCGGATCATCATCGTCATCATCCTCACACGCTGGCAACACCAGCGCCACCGCACCTATCGCCAACGGCACCATAAACCATTTCATCCATGTACACTTCATCACCATTCCTCCTTTTCGTTAAACAATCGCACAAAAAAGCCCCCCACGCCGCAGCACAGAGAGCCATAGTGCATAGAGCTAGCACCGACATGCTTCATGTCAGCACCACCGCATACATCGCAAGTACCTCTCTGAGATTCGAGGGGGGGGGGGGGCTTACCATTCCTGAAAAACAGGAACTTACAACCATCATGGGCAACTGGCTTACCAAACCACCTACGCTTACACTACACCCCTTCATGACAACAAAGATAGCTAAATATTTCAACTTGCCAAGGAATGCATACCTCTGCTACACATTCTACACGTACCTATTCCCCCTCCCCAAAACCGCTCGCTTTGACGCACTAGGCCGCTAGAGCCCCTAGGCATAGCGGCGCGCCGCATACCTCTGCACATACCATCCCCCCTAGAACACCCCATGCAGCTTCAGGAAGGCAGACTGCACCATATCCCCCTCCCCCTGCTTCCGTAGGCTATAGGTCAAGGTCGTGGATATATGCCGCGTCATCCTGTAGGTCAACGCCACCTCCAGGCTATAGTTGCTCCCCGGGGCGAATCCCTCCGTATGCGTAT
>PDRH01000098.1 GCA_002748015.1 Bacteroidota bacterium
AACCAGAACAGCGATCCCCAGGATGGTACTCTGGCTGGCCTCTGGCGTTGCGACGGGGTCGTAGGTTCAGACCCCGCCCTCTCCATGATTGGCGGCTGGTTCATCAACTTCTACGGCAAGAACCAGTTCGACAACTACCAGTACCCCAAAGGCTGCACCCCCGAGCAGGCCAACTCCTTCTACCAGCAGACCTTCGACCCAGAGGACCCCAGCGGAACATACGTAGCCGATGGGGATAGGGTTATCATAAACTACACGGAAGCCATGTACGTAACCGCAGGCACCTTCAACGAGGCGCAGCAAACATACGAGTACGAGTACGAGGTATCCGAGCCGCAGCAAGACTTCTACCACTACGAGTTCAAGGACGGAAAGCTCCACTGGTCCCAGACGCTGCAGGACATCAAGGACGGCCAGGCATCCACCATCGCCGCCTTCCAGGAGGCCGTAGACAACACCTCCGGCAAGGAGCGGGTTGCCTTCCAGGAAGAGCTGGCAAAGACTAAGAAGCTATACGAAGAGGCCATCAGCAACTACAACAAGTACCTGCTGGATAACTCGATAAGCTCCGAAGTTGCAGAGAAGATCAAGGGCAGATGGTTCGTAAAGGCTAAGTAGCTACCACCAGCTCGCACCAACTAGGGGGAAGCCCCCACACCTCTCCCCGAGGTGTGGGGGCTTCCCTTTTGGGCCATGCCCCCTCTCTGTGACTAGGGCTGGATACGCATTTACTTCCCCACGCACCCCAAACACCTACCCCCGCCTCCGCCTCCCCTCCCTATTTCCCCGAGAAATAGGGAGGGGCCCCCTAGGCATAATTAGCCCCAAAGGGCACGGAGATGCATGCAACCATTCAAAGCGGGGGGTGTTTATAGTTAACAAAGGGGCTATACCGCCCCCATAAAACATGAACATAGACCGATAGGAAGACGCAAGGAATGAAGAAAGCGCTGAAATGGATAGGGACGGCCCTGCTGGCCGAGATACTCCTCATCGCCATATACCTGGGCTTCGTGCTGCCGCAGGACGATAAGACCGAGCAGGAGATGATTGACGAGATGATTGAGCTGCTGGGGGACAAAATGATGAAGGACTACGCAGCGGGCGATACCAAGCGGGATGCCCACCCCAAGAGCCTAGGGCTGGCAACAGGATACTTCACCGTGGACTCCATGCTGGACACGGACCTCGAGCAGGGGGTGTTCGTACCTGGGAAGAGCTACCCGGCCCTCCTGCGCTTCTCCAATGCCAGCGGCACGGTGCAGTCCGATGCGAAGGCCGACTTCCGCGGGCTGGGGTTGAAGCTCATCAGCGTAGAAGGAGCACGGTTCGACAGCATGGAGACGGCCAGCCAGGACTTCGTGCTGATGTCCAACCCGACGATGCCGCTGGGGACAGTGGAGCTCTTCCACGATGCGGTGTACTACTCGGTGAAGTACAATAAGCTGGTGCTACTGGCCAAGATGCTGCTCAACGGTAACATGGATGTGCTCAATCAGCTCAAGGAGGGGGCCAAGCACGATAGCAGCCCGCTGGACATTACCTACTGGAGCACCACGCCCTACGCGCTGGGTGAGGGGGCTGTGAAGTACCGCCTCGTGCCGACCTCGAAGCGCCAGAGCGAGCTACCCGACCCGCTGACGGAGAACTACCTGAGCGAGAACATGGCCCAGCACCTAGCGACGGATAGCGCCAGCTTCGACTTCTACGTGCAGAACTTTAGGGACTCCACCGCAACGCCCATAGAAGATGCGGCTGTGGAGTGGGATACGCCCTTCATCAAGATTGGTACGCTGACCCTTGCTCCGCAGCAGGTGGATACGCCAGCACGCCGCGAGCTGGCCGAGCAGCTCTACTTCTCGCCCTCCAACGCGCTGGAAATCCACCGCCCGCTCGGGGGGCTAAACCTGGCCCGCGCGCAGATATACGGGGCGCTAAGCCTCCTGAGGCACAAGCGCAACCAGCGCCCGCTGGTAGAGGGCACAAGGGCCATGTTCGACAGCATACAGTAAGCTGGATGGCATTTAGCCCCTCAGATATTCACCTAAACTAACCCATAAAGAGGAGTTCCCGATGAATAGAAACGCAAAGCGCCTACTGGTCCTACCGCTGGTCCTGCTGGCGGGTATAGGTATCGCTATGGCTAGTACGCAGAACAGTAGGAAGGGCTACACCATCAGCATGCGCAATCCGCAGAAGGGGCAGCTGGAGGATATACGGATACAGGAGCTGAAGGTGGCAACGACCATCGCGGGGGGGATGTCGACCACCGCGATGGACATCACGCTCTACAACCCGAATGACCGCCTGCTGGAGGCAACCTTTGACCTTCCCCTGCCCAGCGGGTGGACGCTGGCGATGTTCTCGCTCGATGTGAACGGGAAGCAGCGGGAGGCCGTGCCAGTCCCCAAGAGCACGGGGCGACAGGCCTACAAGGCGGTGGTACGCCGGGGGGTTGACCCCGCCCTGGTAGAACATGTGGAGGGCAACCGCTTCAGCACGAGGATATACCCCTTCGCGGCGCGGGGGACAAGGCGGATTGTCGTTACGCTCGACCACCCGCTGGAGAATGCGAAGGGTGAGGATGTGTATGAATTCCCCTACACCTTCGACTACCCCATCAAGAAGTTCGGCTTTGACCTCCGCATCATTGAGCGACCGACCGCCGGGGCAAGGATAGAGGGGCTGGAGGGCGCACGCTTCACGACACACCGCTACGAGAGCGTTCTGAAGTACGATGGGGAGGACGTAAAGCTATCCGACGAGCTGCGCGTAGAGCTACCACGGGAGTACAAGCCGACGATTATCCAGGCCAAAACGGCCGAGGGGGTGTTCTTCGCGGTGCCGCTGAGCATCCCCAACGCACTACGCCGCGCGCCGAAGCGACTGCGGGTGCAGGAGCTGAACCTGATATGGGATGCGAGCGAGTCGCAACGGGCAATAGAGAAACGGAAGACCCTAGCCGTCATCCGGGACTACCTCGAAGAGATGGACAAGGGCGAGGTGCACTTGATAACCTTTGCGCAATCCCTGCTGAAACGGAAGGACTTCAGCGTGAAGGACGGGAAGTGCCAGGAGTTGGTGGACTACCTCAAGGCGCTGCAGTACGATGGAGCTACAGACCTGAATGCCATCCCATGGGGCGACCTGGAGGCCAAGACAAGCATCGTGGTGAGCAACGGTATACATAGCATGCCGAATGAGCTAAAGCTACCGCGCGCCGGACAGCGAGTATACTGCCTAAGCAGCTCGCCGATACGGGACGAGGCCTGGCTACGACGCATCTCGATGGGCGGGCTGTTCATCGACCTGATGAAGGTAAGCCGCTCTGAGGCCGTGGATATGCTCGGCCAGACCAACCGCCTGGCGCGGTGGTCCGTCGTGGGTGGACGGAAGGAATACGATTGCCCCCTATCGCCGAACCTAAGTGCAGTTACGTGGGTATACGGTAAGATGCGGTCTGGGGTTCAGGCCGTATCGGTGGACTACGGCTCGGGGGACGAGGGCTCCATCGTGGCGGATGCGCGGACCTCCCCGCTATGGGAGGATAGCGAGATTGCCGGGCAGCTACGCCGGGGCTATACGCTGCAGGAGCTGTCCCGCCTACGCAGCGAGGGGAAGGAGCGCGAGGCAGAGGCACTGGCGCAGCGCGCAGGGATAGCTACCCCCAAGACCTCGCTGATAGTGCTAGAGAACGTATCCGACTACGCCAACTACCGCATAGCACCACCCGCAGAGCTACGGGAGGAATACGATAGGATACTGAAGGGGATGCATGCGGACAGCGCCAGGATGAGGGCGGAGCACCTGAAGGGGCTGATAGCTCGGTCTGAGGCGCAGAGCGAATGGTGGAAGCGGAAGCCTGGAGATGCGATGCCTAGGCCTAAGGATAAGATGAATAGAGGAGCTTCGCCCTCCCGCCCGAACTCCCGCCGGATGGAAGCCAAGTCGGTCGCCAGCCCCATGATAATGAGGGAGGAAACAATGGCCATGGAGGCGGCGGATGATGCGGAGATGGATGAAATTGTTGTAACGGGTAGCGGGGGCGGAAATAAAGCCACCGACAAATCTCTGCGGGGCAGCATACAGATTGCAGGGTGGGATTCGCAGAGTCCGTACCTTAAGGTGCTTGAGTATGCGGCGAAGGGCGAGGAGGCGAAGACCTACCACCGGCTAAAGGCGGAGTACGGGGACATCCCGGCGTTCTACCTGGATGCGGCGAACTTCTTCTTCAAGAAGGGGATGAAGGACGAGGGGTACCGCGCATTGACGACGGTTCTGGAGATAGCCGGTGGTTCTACGGCGCTGCTACGCGCAGTGGCCAAGGAGATGGAGAAGTACGGCTACCGCGCCGAGGCGGAGGGCATCTATCGCCGGCTGATGGTGGAGGCGAGCTACCTGCCGCAGCCCATTCGGGATTTGGCGCTGCTGATTGGGCAGGACGAGGGGCGTGTGCAGGAGGCGGTGGAACTGCTCTACTCTGTGGCTACGGGCCTATGGGAGGGGCGCTTCAACGGTATAGACCTGATCGCTCTAAACGAGATGAATGCGCTGATAAACCGCTTCCCGCAGAAGGTGAAGACGAAGGGGATAGAGGAGGCGCTGCTGAAGAAGGAGCCTGTTGATGTGCGCATCGTGCTGAGCTGGGCCAATGACGACGTGGATGTGGACCTGCATGTGGTGGATCCGAGAGGGGAGGAGTGCTACTTCGGGCATAGGGAGACGATGTCGCTGGGTAAGATCTCGAACGATATGACGCGCGGTTTTGGGCCTGAGGAGTACATGCAGCGACGGGGGATGAAGGGCGAATACACCATCAAAGCTAAACTCTTCGGCGACCGTACGCAGGCGGCCATTGTGCCGAAATACGTGCATGCGGAGTGCTACCTCTATTACGGGACTGACCGGGAGCAGAAGCAGGAGATTACGCTGCGCCTTAAGGATGAGAAGGAGATGGTTACGCTGGGGAAGATTACGTTCAAGTAGCGGAAACGATAGGAATGGATTTATGCTAATCCTCTAGAGCTATACGAGGGGCAGAGCCGCTGGGGTTTGCCCCTCGTTTTTTACCCTCTGCCTGCTTGACCAGCGACGCAAGGCAAGGGAGGAGGGGCTTAGCCCCCTGGGGATATCGAATTAATAGCGTATCTTTGCAGGGGCGTGGTCTGCGGGGGCTGGGTGAGAAGGTGGGTTTCCATGCTGATAAACCAAAGAAGCAAAGGGTCTAGGTATGAATTATATTGTCCTGCTATTCATCATCTACGCGGTGATAAAGTACAAGCAGACTCAGAAGAAGGCTAAGGCCGCAAAGGAGACAATAAGGCGCAAGCAGGAACGGAGGATGCACCGTACAGAAGGGGTTGTGGCTGACGCTGAAACGGTGGACGGGGAAGAGGTCGTAAGGGGCGATTCGCTGTCTGACTTGGTGGATTCGCTGTCTGAGCAGTGGAGTGCGGGGCAGCTTAGCGACGAGGAGCTGCTAAAAGAGCTGGAGGAGAACGTGGGCGCGGCGAACGGCAATTCGGGGAGTTTCTACGTGGAGGATGATGAGCGGGTAAAGACCTACGAATGGGAGGATACGCTAAGCGACCGTGTAGGCGAGGAAGCATGGGTGCAAGAGCAGGATGAAGAGGGGCGAGAAGCGGTGCCGCTGGACTCCACGGAGTCGATCGAGTTCGCCGCAGGGGATCGCCTGAAGGAACTTCGTACTGAGGTGAGCGATGGTGAGAAGTGGGCGTACTCGCTGAAGGAGCAACCAACGGTGGCGAAAAGCTTCGATGCGCGCCAGGCGATGGTCTACTCCACCATCATGCAGCGCTGGCGACCATACGGGCGCCGGGGGCGTTCGGATTTCTAGACTTACATGCGGGTTGAATTGGCTGCAGTGTAGCTAGGCCTAGGGGGGCGGGATTCCCAGTGCGACTGAATGGTGGGACGGCGCGATAGGCATGCGGCGAGCTGCTATGCCTATAGGGGCTGCTGATCCCCCAATGCTCAGAATGATGCCTAGCGTACGGAGATCTTCCGCATCTTCTCGTGGGTATTACCTACGTAGTCAGTAGCCCGGATTTTGAGGCGATTGGTGCCTCGCTCTAGGCCTCCGAATGCGCCCTTGTATAGCCTATAGGGGCGTCCATTGAGGGAGTACTCCAGCTTGGACACACCGGTCATGTTATCC
>PDRH01000099.1 GCA_002748015.1 Bacteroidota bacterium
ACCCTCTAGGCTATCAACCTTCGCACGGATCGCCGCATCGTTGAGCACCTTCGTCGTCTCCTGGAAGGAGGCCGCTGCCATGAAGCTACGCGTCTGGAGCGCCGCACGCGTGATACCCTGAAGTATCTGTGAAGCCGTCGCAGGCCTAGCCTTACGGGCCTCTACAGTCTTCATATCCTTACGCTTGAGCTGCAGGTTCTCGTCGCGCAGCTGGCGCGCCGTAACCATCTGGCCAGCCTTAAAGGCGGTCGAATCCCCCGGATCCTTCACCACGAGCTGATCCATGATGCGGTCATTCTCATTCATGAACTCGTTCTTATCCACGATATCACGCTCTAGGAAACGCGTATCGCCGGAGTCCACAATCTCCACCTTGCGCATCATCTGGCGGACTATCACCTCGAAGTGCTTGTTGTTGATCTTCACACCCTGCGTACGGTATACATCCTGCACCTCGTTAACGATGTACTCCTGCACGGCGGTCGGTCCCTCGATGGCCAGGATATCGCTCGGAGTAATTGCCCCGTCAGAAATCTGCATGCCCGCCTTAACCGCATCGCCATCCTGTACAAGCAGCTGCTTCGAGAGGTTTATCGTATATACCTTCTGCTCGCCGAGCTTCGGGTTCGTTACCGTAATCTCACGCGCACCACGCTTCACCTTCGGGTTCACCGAGACAACACCATCTATCTCCGAAACCACTGCGGGGTTAGACGGGTTGCGCGCCTCGAAGAGCTCCGTAACGCGCGGCAGACCCCCGGTAATATCGCCAGCAGAACCCACGGCACGCGGCATCTTCGCGATAATCTCCCCGGGCTTTATCGTCTGACCATCCTCTATCATCAGGTGCGTACCCACAAAGAGGTCATACACGCGGATGGTATTGCCATCGGGGTCGAGAATCTTGACGATAGGATTCTTATTCCTATCGCGGGACTCTATGATTACCTTCTCCTGACGCTTCGTCTGCTCATCCACATCGATACGGTACGTAACATCCGGGATGATCGACTCGAACTCCGCACGACCACCAACCTCAGATATCATGACGCTGTTCCAGGAGTCCCAGTCGCAGATGAGCGTACCGGTGGTTACATCCTGTCCATCCTTTACGTAGAGGTGAGCACCGTAGGGAACCTGATAGGTCTCAGCGGCCATACCAGTGGACTCATCTATCAGGTGCATCTCAACGGTACGGCTAACAACGAGGTCATACGGCTCGCTCCCCTCCTCGACCAGGCCGGGAATGGTACGAAGATCCTCAAACTGTACACGCCCATCGCTCTTAACCCGAATCTTCGACTCGGCCATGGCCCCGCTCGCAGTACCCCCGAGGTGGAAGGTTCGTAGGGTCAGCTGCGTACCCGGCTCACCAATCGACTGCGCCGCAATGATACCCACCGACTCGCCCCGCTGAACCATCTTCGCCGTGGCAAGGTTACGCCCGTAGCACTTGGCGCAGACCCCACGGGTCGACTCGCACGTGAGCACCGAACGTATCTCCACCTGCTTAAGCCCTACGCTATTTATCTGATCGCAGAGATCCTCAGTAAGCTCCGTGCCTGCCTCAGCTATCATCTCGCCCGACTGCGGATCAAAGAGGTCATTCACGCAAACACGCCCCACGAGCTTCTCAGTGAAGTCATTCTGAGCGTCCTTCTCCGACTGGTCGTTCTTCTTCTCGTAGCTAGCTACCAGACCACGAAGCGTACCGCAATCCTCCTCGGTAACAATCACATCCTGCGACACATCCACCAGACGGCGCGTGAGGTAACCCGCATCCGCCGTCTTAAGAGCCGTATCCGCAAGACCCTTACGTGCACCGTGCGTCGAAATGAAGTACTCGAGGACGGACAGCCCCTCCTTGAAGTTCGAGAGAATGGGGTTCTCAATAATCACGCTGGCCGTACTACCGCTCTTCTGTGGCTTGGCCATCAGACCACGCATACCGCAGAGCTGACGAATCTGCTCCTTACTACCACGAGCACCCGAGTCCAGCATCATGTAGACGCTATTGAAGCCCTGGTCATCGTTCTTCAGCTGATTCATCACCGTAGTGGTGAGCTTCGCGTTGACGTGAGTCCAGACATCAATAACCTGGTTGTAGCGCTCGTTGTTGGTAATCAGACCCAGGCTATAGTTATCTATAACCTCCTCGATCTGGCTATAGCCCTCCTGCACGATATCCTTCTTCTCCTCGGGAATAATAACATCATCCAGGTTGAACGATAGTCCACCACGGAAGGCCATTCGATAGCCCAGGTTCTTAATATCGTCCAGGAACTGGGCGGTCCGTGCGATACCCGTCTTCTTCAGCACCATGCCGATGATATCACGCAGGGAGCGCTTGGTCAGCAGCTGGTTGATAAAACCGAGTTCCTCCGGCACAAACTGGTTGAAGAGAATCCGCCCAACGGTCGTCTCTATCATCTGCCCCTCAAAGAGCATACTCACCGGCGCATGCATCGCCACTGTACCCTCATTGTAGGCCATTACGGCATCATCGAAGCCATAGAACTTCATGCCCGCACCCTTAGCATTATCACGCTGCTTCGTGATGTAGTACAGACCGAGAACCATGTCCTGCGAGGGAACGGTAATAGGTGCACCATTCGCCGGGTTTAGAATGTTATGCGACCCCAGCATGAGCAGCTGCGCCTCAAGGATAGCCGCATTGCCCAATGGGAGGTGAACAGCCATCTGGTCGCCGTCGAAGTCCGCGTTGAACGCCGTACATGCAAGAGGGTGTAGCTGGATGGCCTTCCCCTCGATGAGCTTCGGCTGGAAGGCCTGAATACCCAGACGGTGCAGCGTAGGCGCACGGTTGAGCAGCACAGGATGCCCCTTGAGCACGTTCTCCAGAATATCCCAAATTACGGGGTCGCGGCGGTCTACTATCTTCTTTGCGCTCTTGACCGTCTTCACGATGCCGCGGTCCATGAGCTTACGGATGATGAAGGGCTTATACAGCTCGGCGGCCATGTCCTTCGGAAGGCCACACTCATGCATCTTCAGCTCCGGACCCACAACAATTACCGAACGGGCGGAGTAGTCAACACGCTTACCCAGCAGGTTCTGGCGGAAGCGACCACGCTTACCCTTGAGACTCTCGCTCAGCGATTTTAGCGGGCGGTTACCATCCGTACGCACCACCGTCGAGCGACGCGTATTGTCAAACAGGGAGTCTACCGCTTCCTGCAACATACGCTTCTCGTTGCGGAGTATAACCTCCGGCGCCTTTATCTCCAGCAGCTTGCGCAGACGGTTGTTCCGGATAATCACGCGCCGATACAGGTCATTCAGGTCAGACGTCGCGAAACGTCCACCATCCAGCGGTACCAGCGGACGAAGCTCAGGCGGAATCACCGGAACGATACGGAGTATCATCCACTCAGGCTTGTTCACGCCGTGCGACTCACGGAAGGCCTCAACCACCTGCAGCCGCTTCAGCGCATCCGCCTTACGCTGCTGCGAGGTCTCATTCTCCGCCTTATCGCGCAGCTCGTAGCTAAGAGCATCCAGGTCTAGGCGAGAGAGCAGGGCCTCTACAGCCTCGGCCCCCATCCCCGCCAGGAACTTCTCCGGGTCGCGGTCATCCAGCATCTGATTCTCCCGTGGCAGGGCGGAGAGAATCGCAAAGTACTCCTCCTCCGTGAGGAGATCCATGTACTTCACCTCCTTGTCCGGCAAAATGTTGGCCGCCAAACCCGGGTTGATTACCACGTACTTCTCGTAGTAAACCAGCGAATCGAGCTTCTTCGAGGGCAAGCCCAGCAGATGCCCAATCTTGTTGGGGAGCGAACGGAAGTACCAAATGTGCGCCACCGGCACCACTAGCTCAATGTGGCCTGTACGCTCACGACGCACCTTCTTCTCGGTAACCTCCACGCCGCAACGGTCGCAAACAATACCCTTGTAGCGCAGCCGCTTATACTTCCCGCAATGGCACTCGTAGTCCTTCACCGGGCCAAATATCCGCTCACAGAAAAGCCCATCACGCTCGGGCTTGTACGTACGGTAGTTTATCGTCTCAGGCTTCGTAACCTCACCGCTAGAACGCTCCAATATCTCATTGGGCGATGCCAGGCTAATGGTTATCTTGCTAAACTGAGAACTCTCTGTATTATCCTTACGGTATGCCATACTTCTTCTTTCCTCCTGTTAACCCAGCTAGGCTACGAATCAAACTTTACACTCAGACCCAAACCTCGCAGCTCATGCAGCAGCACGTTGAGCGACTCCGGCAGACCGGGCTGGGGCATCAAATCGCCCTTCACAATGGCCTCGTAGGTCTTCGCACGGCCATCCACATCGTCCGACTTCACCGTCAGGATCTCCTGAAGGATATTCGCCGCACCGAAGGCCTCGAGCGCCCAAACCTCCATCTCCCCGAAACGCTGTCCACCGAACTGCGCCTTACCACCTAGCGGCTGCTGAGTAATGAGGCTGTACGGACCGATCGAACGGGCATGCATCTTATCGTCAACCATATGGCCGAGCTTCAGCATGTAGATAACCCCAACGGTTACCGGCTGGTCGAAGCGCTCACCCGTTCCGCCATCGCACAAGTGTATCTTACCGAAGCGAGGAACACCAGCCTTATCGGTCCACTCGCAGATATCATCCAGGGTTGCACCGTCAAAAATAGGCGTGGCAAACTTGACCCCAAGCTCCATACCAGCCCAGCCCAGAACGCTCTCGTATATCTGCCCAAGGTTCATACGGGAAGGCACACCCAGCGGGTTAAGTACGATGTCTACCGGTGTACCATCCGGGAGGAAGGGCATATCCTCATCACGAACCACCTTGGCAACAATACCCTTATTACCATGGCGACCTGCCATCTTATCCCCTACACGAATCTTACGCTTCTTGGCGATGTAAACCTTCGCCATCTGCAGAATACCAGACGGCAACTCATCCCCAATGGAGATGTTGAAGAGCTTACGCTGGCGGAGAGCATCGAACTCCTTGTACTTGCGGATGTAGTTATTTACAAGCTTACCAATCTGCCTGCTCACCGTATCATCCTCTACCCAACCATTCGGGTTTACCTCCAGGTAGTTTATCGCGGCCAGCACACGCTCGGTAAACTTATGGCCCTTGGCGATTTTCTGAACCCCGTAGTAGTCAAAGACACCAAGCGAAGTCTTGTCGCTCAGCAGTACCATCAGCTTGTCCAGGAGAACACGCAGCGTATCGGCCACGCTCCTCTTGAACTCATCCTCCACCCGATCTATCTCGGCCTTAGTGGAGCTACGCCCCTTGCGGCCATCCTTCTGTATACCAGAAAAAAGCTTCTTATCGATAACCACCCCATGGACAGACGGCGGCGTCTTAAGCGATGCATCCTTCACATCGCCAGCCTTATCGCCGAAAATCGCCCGCAGCAGCTTCTCCTCCGGCGATGGGTCGGACTCGCCCTTCGGCGTGATCTTCCCGATGAGGATATCCCCAGGCACAACCTTGGCACCTATGCGAATCATCCCGTTCTCGTCCAGGTCCTTGGTCGCCTCCTCGCTCACATTCGGAATATCAGAGGTCAACTCCTCCTGCCCACGCTTGGTATCACGCACCTCCAGGAAGTACTCATCCACGTGCACCGAAGTGAAGTAATCATCCCGCACCAGGCGCTCGTTAATCACGATGGCATCCTCGAAGTTGTACCCCTTCCAGGGCATGAACGCCACCTTCAGGTTACGCCCCAGTGCCAAATCGCCCTGCTCTGTCGCATAGCCATCCGACATCAGGTCGCCCTCCTCCACACGCTGACCCACACGCACGGTAGGACGAAGCGTCAGGCTGGTGCTCTGGTTCGTCTTCAGGAACTTTGGCAACGAATAGGTCTTGGTCGGCGGGTCGAAGCTTACGAACTCCTCCTCCTCGGTCCGGTCATAGCGCACGGTAATCTGCTTGGCATCCACCGACTCCACTACCCCACCACGCTCTGCCACTATCTGCACGCGGCTATCACGAACCACCATGGACTCCAGACCCGTACCCACAATGGGAGCCTGCGGAGCCAGCAACGGAACCGCCTGGCGCATCATGTTCGAACCCATAAGCGCACGGTTAGCATCATCGTTCTCCAGGAAGGGAATGAGCGATGCCGCTATAGAGGCAATCTGGTTGGGCGCAACGTCCATCAGATGCACCTCATCGGGAGTAGC
>PDRH01000100.1 GCA_002748015.1 Bacteroidota bacterium
TGAAGTTTTATGTTGCCTTATTACTCGTCGATGTTTTTGCTCTTTGTCGTTGTCCAAAAATACAACCCTTTTCGGAAATCCAACCCCTTTGCCCAACTGTCCTTTTCAGCCCTCCGGTTTACAGCCACATTTCCCCTTTTAGCCGTACTAATTAATATGTATAATCATCTATCTATTAGTATGTTACATGAAAGTATAGAATGCATATTAATTGCCAGTTTCCTGCAACAATACCGGCAAAACTTATAGCGTCTAAAGAAGGGAATTCCCTACTGACGAATTGGTCACGTCGCCCAGCTGAACCGAGGTATTGCCCCCTACTCGGCTTGTAGGGATGCTTCGATACATTGATATTCAGACATTTGGATAAGTCTGTTCTAGGATCGCTGAATGTGTAGAGCTTTATTAGTCCCTGGGGCTAGTAGTGGGAGGCGAAATCGTCAGACGGTATCGGTTCTTATGGAGAGTTTCGGGAGGTTGTATGAAGTAGAGATAGTGGTCATTTTCATATGTCTAATCCACCCCTTAGCTATGGGTGGCTACCCACTGCACTCTTGTAGGTATTACAACTCGCATTCGATTTACTAGCCAATCGTCGCTGCTGGCTACTTGCCCGGGATAAATGCCCCCATTCGGTGCATTGTGTAGTAGGTTGCCTGTAGGCATAGCGGTTTTTCGCCTTGCTCAATAGCACTAATATCCGGGCTATACCTTCAGTCGTTGCACGCCTCGAGTGACGAGTAGACGTGAGTTGGGCTTAGCAATGGAGTAGGAGCAATACGCAAGCCAAAAAAAAGCGCACAACCACAAAACGTGGTTGTGCGCTACCAAAAGCGGTCTGGACGAGACTCGAACTCGCGACCTCCGCCGTGACAGGGCGGCATTCTAACCAAACTGAACTACCAGACCAAGAAACTAAAGAACAAGCCTAATTCATGCTAAGTGCAAGATATGCAAACCCGAGCAGGAATTTTGCGGTCTGGACGAGACTCGAACTCGCGACCTCCGCCGTGACAGGGCGGCATTCTAAACCAACTGAACTACCAGACCAAGAAAAAGATAAAGAACGTCGCAAATTCAGAGTACATCGCTAGGCTAGCCTCCCCTGTTTTGCGGTGCAAAGGTAAGGGCTTTTTTGGAACTGGCAAACCCTCATGCGAAAAAACTCGTTTTTTGTTCTAACCTGAGGTACAAATTGAAGGCTATATAGTATTGTGGCGGGTAAGCACGCGGGTGGTAATTAGGGCTGCCACCAGCCCGAGGGTGAGGACTAGAGCGTAGATCGCCAGCACGTCTAGGGCATGCACTTCCACGGGGTAGGCTTCCACGAGGAATTCACCCACCCCCTGTAGGCGGACGAGTCCAAGTTCCTGCTGGAGTAGGCAGATCCCCAGTCCAAGAAGGAGACCGACAGCTCCCCCGATGGCCGATATGAGAGTCCCCTCCCAGATGAATATTTCGCGTATGCCCCGGGGTGTTACGCCGAGGGCAATGAGTGTGCCCATGTCTGCGCGCTTGTCGAGGATGAGCATCGAGAGCGAACCCACAACGTTGAAGGTGGCAATTAGCAGGATGAGAGACAGGATGAGAACGACGATGAGCCGTTCGCTCCGCATTGTGCGGTAGAGCGACTCGTTCTGCTGGAGGCGGCTGAGAATGCGCGTGCGCTTGCCGAAGTGCGCTATGAGGTCTTGGCGTAGGGGGGCTAGCTTTTCTCTCGGGGTTTTTATGGCGAGGGCGGAGACGGTAGTGGAGTCATAGGCGAGTAGCTCCTGCAGCACTTCTATGGGTAGCACGACGGTCTGCTCGTCGAACTCCGTATTGAGGGAGAGAACGCTGCTGAAGGCCATGGCCTTGCGCTTGAAGGCACTCTGTGGATTCATCCAGTTGGTGGCGAGGCGGTTGGGGAGGTAGACAGTGATGGGGTCGTAGAGCACAAGGCTTGCTCCCAGGTGGTAGGCTACGCCCGCGCTTAGGGTAGCCATGGGTTGCGTGCCGCGGTGGAGCATGAAGTTACCATCGATGGCCTGTTCGCCCAGCGAGACTATGTCGGCGTAGGCCTGGTCTATCCCCATGGCACGGCCGATGTGCTGGCGCTCATGGTAGCCAAACATGGCGTTCTCTTCTAGGATACGTCCCACGTGGATGATCGTGTCGAGGGCGTGGAGGAAGGTGGTGTCTGCCGGAGTGAGCTTGATGGTCTTCCCCTCTGCGGGTACAACCTTTAGGTCGGTTTCGAGGGTGGAGTAGAGGCCACCCACTAGGTTCTCTATGCCGTTGAATACCGAGAGGACGATGATCAGTGCCATCGTGCTGATGGCCACGCCGAGCATGGCTATCCAGGCGGTAACGTTGACGGCGCTCCGTCGCTTCTTGGCTATGAGGTGTCGACGGGCGATGTAGAATGGGAATCTCATGCGGATCTCTAGTGTAGACTAACTGCTAGGAGGCGATGACAAGAAGGGTTTCCTGGCCGAGGGCATACTTCTTGAGTTCCTGCTCGCTGAGAGTGGAGGCGTAGTTTAGCATCTGTACCTGGAAGCCGGCCTTTGCCAGGCGCTCTGGATAGTCGCGCCCATACATGCGCAGGTGGTCCCGTTGCCCATAGTGCTTTTCGCGCAGCTCCGGGGTGTTGATGGCTGGGTCTTCAAGGGTCTGTTCAGCCTGGAGGTCGAGGGGTACGAGGAGTATCGCGGTACCGCCCGGGGAGAGTACGCGACGTAGCTCGGTCATGGCGAGGTGGTCGTCGGGTATATGCTCCAGGACGTGGTTGCAGAGGATGAGGTCGAAGCTATCGTCGGCGAATGGTAGCGCCTGTATATCGCAGTGCACCTTGGCCCAGGGGCTCTCGAGGTCGGCGGTGGTATACATGAGGCTGGGTATCGCCTCGAGTCGCTTCATCAGGCACCACTCCGGGGCAATGTGTAGCACGCGGAGGGAGGCATGGAGTATATCAAGGTCGCTACTGAGGTAGAGCCAGATTAGGCGATGCCGCTCGAGGGAGAGGCTCTTGGGTGCTAGGGCGTTGGGCCTTCGCTGGATTCGCCCGTAGGGAAGAAGTCGCCGGTAGCCGAATCCATCGATGGGGTCACGGAAGGTGCTACCCCTGAGGCATTGCGCTAAGCACCAGCCCGCCATAACCGCCCCGCGATGTAGCAGGGGACGGGGCACCACTCGGGTAGTCCAGCTGATGAGGGGGCCTAGCATCCTAGCTGTCCGACGAGAGGAGTTCGTCGATGCGGTCGATGTAATCGAGGGAGTCGTCCAGCTCGAAGCGCAGCTCGGGCACCACCCGTAGCTGGTGGCGTATGCGCTTTCCGAGGTCGTAGCGGATTTCGCGCGTTTGTCGCCGTATTCCGGTCATGATGTCGTCTACGTCCTTGGAGGGGAATACGCTTAGGAAGACGTTGGCGTACTCGAGGTCCGGCGATACACGGACGCGCGTAACTGTTACCATGCGTCCGAGGGCGTAGGTTGCTGCACCGGTCTGGAATATCTCGCTGAGATCTCGTTGCAGTTGGCGCGCTACCTTTAGCTGCCTCATGCTTTCTTCTTGCCTGGCCATGGGGCTAATCCTCCTTGGGTTGTATGATGACATCATCGAGCTTGCGCTTGGGCACGTAGTGGGTTTGTCCTTCGCGCCAGTACTTGGTGGAGCCACTCTCGGGTATATCCACAACGCTAACGGTCTCCGCGGGGTATCCCAATGCAAGAACGAAGGATATCTTCTGCGTATCGGTAAGCGCAAGAGCCTTGGAAAGCTCCGGCCGGTTGACGCTATAGATGATGCATTCAGCAATGCCCATTTCTTGCGCCCCCAGCACCATGCTCTGCAGGGCGAAGCCGCTGTCCTGGGGCATGCCGTTGCCGAAGGCCGTATCCTCCACTACCACGATGTAGGCGGCAGGGCGTTCGCCCTTGGCCGGGCCATCCCAGTCGGTGAGGAAGCCCGCCCAGCCGAGAGTAGGGAATATCTTGTCGCGGAGGTTCTCGCTGGTGATGGGGACGTAGCGTAGCCACTGCACATTCTTGGCGCAGGGGGTCATCCGGGCGAGGTCTATCAGCTCTCGCAGCTGACCAGGGGTAATACCCTTATTCTCATCGAAGCGCCGCACCGAGCGGGCTGCGTACACGAGTTCTTTTACTGTCATCTAATCTAGGTATCATAGTGGGGGCATGGTAGCAGACCATGCCCCCAGAATATTCCACTTCTTTCCTTGCTCCAACCTTCATGTTGCTCGCTGGTGGGTTTGCGGTGCGCTCGGGCTAGTAGTCCTGCTTCCAGTCCTGGCAGCTACACATGAGATTCCTATCGCCCTGCGCCGCATCTATGCGCGATACGGTTGGCCAGTACTTGGCGTGCTTGAGGTACTCTAGGGGGAAGGCCGCCGCCTCCCGGCTGTAGGGGTGTCCCCACTCGCCGCAGGCTATCTCCACGCTCGTGTGCGGTGCATTCTTCAGGAGGTTATCCTCGCTATTGGCTATGGCCTCACACTCCCGCTTTATGCTTATGAGCGCATCGCAGAAGCGGTCGATCTCCTCCTTGGACTCCGACTCGGTCGGCTCTACCATTAGGGTCTCGTGCACGGGGAAGGAGAGCGTCGGTGCGTGGAAGCCGTAGTCCATGAGCCGACGTGCGATGTCGCCAGTCTCTACGCCGTACTGGTCGCGGAAGTGGCGGCAGTCCACAATGCACTCATGCCCCACGCGCCCCATGTCGCCCGTGTAGAGAGTACTGTACTCCCCCGCCAGCCTGGCTACCGTGTAGTTGGCGTTGAGTATGGCAATTTGCGAGGCCTGGAGCAATCCCTCTGCGCCGAGCATACGTATGTAGGCGTAGGTGATGGGGAGCACATAGGCACTACCCCATGGGGCGGAGGATACCGCATGGATGGCGCTCTTGCCCCCTACCTCCACGAGAGTATGCCCGGGTAGGAACTCCGCAAGGTGTTCAGCCACGCAGATGGGGCCTACACCGGGGCCACCGCCACCGTGGGGAATCGCGAAGGTCTTATGAAGGTTCAGGTGGCAGACATCTGCACCAATGTACCCCGGGCTGGTTAGTCCGACTTGTGCATTCATGTTGGCACCGTCCATGTATACCTGCCCGCCGTTCTCGTGAATGATGTCCATCATCTCCCGAATGCGGCTCTCGAATATGCCGTGCGTGGAGGGGTAGGTAACCATGAAGGTGCTCAGCCTTTCGCTGTGCTCTTGGGCTTTCGTGCGGAGGTCGTCCACGTCGATGTTGCCCTTCTCATCGCAGGCTACCACAACGATTTCCATGCCGGCCATGGCTGCGCTGGCGGGGTTCGTACCGTGAGCAGATTCCGGGATGAGCGCAACAGTCCGCTGCTTATCACCCCGGGATAGGTGGTACTGGCGGATGACCATCAGCCCAGCGTACTCGCCAGCTGCGCCGGAGTTCGGCTGGAGCGTGGTGGCCGCAAAGCCGGTGATTTCCGAGAGATAGCTCTCTAGCTCCTCTATCAGCTGGAGGTAGCCCCCAAGCTGGTCGCTAGGTTGGAAGGGGTGCATGTTGGAGAACTCTGGCCAGCTGAGGGGGAGCATGCTCGCCGCAGGGTTCAGCTTCATCGTGCAGCTACCCAGGGAAATCATGCTGTGGTTCAGTGCAATATCCTTCTCGGCCAGACGGTGGATGTAGCGCATCATCTCCGTTTCGCTGCGGTAGCGGTTGAACACTTCCTCGGTGAGGAACTCCGACTTGCGGGCGAAGGGCTGGGCTGCCTCATGCTGGCACATGCCGATGCCCTCTATCTTCACCGGAGGTTTACCCATGGCCTCTGCGATGATGGACACCACGGCCGACAGCTCTTCGGGGGTACTTAGTTCATCGAAGGAGAGGCCTATGATGCCATCGCTGGGGTAGTCGAAGTTGAAGCCCCGGGCTACGGAGAGTTCCTTTACCTTCGAGACCACACCTGCACCCAGCTCGATGCGTAGGGTGTCGAAGATGCTCGTGTGAACGACTTTAGCCCCGATTTTCGCAAGGTGCATGGCGACCGTCTGCGCTGCGCCGTGTGCGTTTTCTGCGATGCGACGTATGCCCTCCGGCCCGTGCCATACGGCGAACATCCCAGCCATGGTGGCCAGTAGCGCCTGGGCGGTACAGATGTTAGAGGT
>PDRH01000101.1 GCA_002748015.1 Bacteroidota bacterium
TAGGGTCTACCCCCGCCAGCACGGCGGGAATAGACCCTACACTATGTATTAAATTGTCTAAACTACGGGGGGGGGGGTAAATCTAGCGTATGGAATATTCAGGAATAGCATAACGCCATTCCTAGCCTCTCCCATGGTAGAAAACGCACGTTCCCCTTTCATGCCGCTAAAATAGCAAAAAGGGGGACAAGCATCCCCCTACCCTATCGCCAAGGCAAGTATCCACCACCTCAACCCTAGGCCAGCAGCTCCCGCAGGGCCTCATAGCTGTCCACCACGTCGTACCTTACCCCCTTGCTCAGCTTCTCGAAGAACTGGCGGGCACATTTTATCTTCCCATCCTCTACCCTCCTCAAATCCAGAGACGACATGCTCCCCTTGGTCTCAGCCACGAAGTAGATATGCCTCACCGCCCCCTCCTCGAAGGCGATGGCCCAATCAGGCGAATAGTCCCCCAGCGGAGTGGGTATATGGAAACCCCGGGGCAGCTTGGCGTAGGCCACCACCTCGCTGGCAGCATCCAACTCCTGGGCAAACTGCCGCTCTACATCGCTATCCCAGAATACGTAGTCCGTTATGCTCTTCTTCCCCCTAATCGCCCTGCTGTCCGCAGCATGCTCCCCATCGGTGAATATGCTGCTCTCGTAGGTCTCATTGAGCAGATTGTAGGTAATGTGATCCACGATGAGGGTAGCACGCTGCTCGGTTATAATCCGGCGAGCCTCCCTGAAGAAGTACTCGGGGTTCTGCGCATACATGGCGAACTTATCCCTACGTATCCCCATGAGGATGCGAGCCACGGTCCTACGGCAGGAGAAGGTGGGGCGCGCGATTTCCCCCAGTAGGTCGTAGCGAACCCCGCCTACGGGAAGCCCCACCAGCTTCTCCGGCCTACCCTTCTCCTTCAGGGCCATCATCCCCTTGCTGTGCATCTCCTCCTGGCTAAGGATGGCTTTCTGCTCCCCGCGTTCCACCCGATACTCCATGGTGGGCACACGCAGCTCCCTGTCTATGGCCTCTATGCATTTTGCTATCAGCTCCTCGCTATCGAACTCCACCCTATACCCCTGGCGCTGGTGTATGCGCTCCCACAGCGCCTGGAACTCCTTCTTCTCGAAGTTCGCATTGAGCTTATTCTCCACCTCCGGCTTGGCCGCATTCTCCACGAGCTCCTCGGGCCTCACCCCGCTAAATATCCGCTCTATACGCTCGTAGACCGCTTCGCTTACCGCCTCTGGCAAACCCTCCAACGGGGTAAGATGCCCCTCCCGGCGGTCGGCATGATATTTGTCCGTCGGATCACCACCCTTATCGATATACCCATTATCAAATAGCTCGAGGTGCAGTCTATTCGCCTCCTCTTCAGATATACGATACGGCTCCCCACCCTTTATGGGAACGACCATATCCCTGAACACCTTTACGCTCAATGCCTTCGGTCGGCTATACAGGTTCTCCTCCAGCTCCTTCTGCAAACCCTTGGCGAAGTCGGCGTACGACTCCGACGCCACCACCGTCAGACGATTAAGCGCATGCACCCCCTCCCTGCCCAGCGCCGAGCTATCGAGCCGCCTGCCCTTGGCAT
Source organism: Bacteroidota bacterium (assembly GCA_002748015.1). Classification (GTDB taxonomy): domain Bacteria; phylum Bacteroidota; class Bacteroidia; order Bacteroidales; family CAJPTX01; genus Bacteroides_D. The sequence goes on from PDRH01000101.1 coordinate 1,586, forward strand.
CCACGCACAGGCGAAGGCCACGCCCCACCTCCTGGCGTCGCCGCGTGGCGCTCTGCGACTGGTGGAAGGAGCATATCTGGAAGACATTCGGGTTGTCCCAGCCCTCCCGCAGGGCAGAGTGCGAGAAGATGAAGCGAACGGGCTCCTCAAGGCTAAGCAATCGCTCCTTATCCCGGAGGATGAGGTCGTACGCGCTGACATCATCACTACCCCCCTCCTTCTTCTTCTCCTGGCTATCTATGGCCCGCCCCTTCCTATCCACCGAGAAGTAGCCCGCATGTATGGCAACCGTCTCATCCCGCGCTAGATACTCCCTATAGGCGGAATCCATCGCTAGCGACTCGAGCTTCTCGCTGCGAGCCACCTCATACTCCTCCACGAATATCTCCCCGTAGCACCCCAGCCGCTCCTGCCCCGCCGCATCGTACTTGCGGTAGTTCTCCACCCGGTCCAGGAAGAAAAGTGATAGGCACTTCACCCCCCGCAGGAACAGCGCCTCCTCCTTGCGGAAATGCGCATCAATGGTCTCCCTTATCTGTATACGCGCCCTATGCTCAGCGGAGAAATCCCCCCGGGTCTCCTTGAGCCGCAGGATCTTCCCATTGGTGAACTCCACGCCGCTACGCTCCGGCAGCTCTGGGTCGTCCGATATGCTCTTAATGACGTAGCCCTTGTAGGCCATCAGCTCGCCAGATTTATCGTATAGATCAGCACCTGCGCTAAGGTTTCTGATCCGTCTGCGTATGCCACCTTTCTCCCGCACATCCATCTCCAGCCGTGCGACGGGGTTCCCGGTTGACAGCTTTATCCCTGCAAGGCGTAGGTACGCACTCGTCCCCTGGATATTCTTCAGATCCAAGCCCACCACCTCTATGCGCTTGACCAGGCGCTCGTTGTAGGCATCCAGGGCATCCAGCACGTAGACGAGGTTGTGCGTATCCCGATGCGTCGCTGAGTAGCTCAGCGTGAACAGGGGGTTAAAGGCCTTCATGGCCTCCTGCGTCTTCCGCCCCCCCATCTTCTGCGGCTCATCCAGTATCAGAATGGGGCGCATGGCGGCTATCACATCTATGGGGCGACGCGAGCCAAAGGTATCCTGCTCCGAGTGTATGATGCGAGAGGCATTAGTCCGCCCCCGCTTCTGCACATCGCTGTTGAAGGCCTGCATGTTGATTATCATCACGCTCGGCTCGCTCGCCCTGGCGAACCCATCCACCTTCTGCAGGCTCTTGCTGTCGTAGACAAAGTACCGCAGCTTCTTCCTGAAAGAGCCACGGAAATGCTCCTCCGTCATACTCAGGCTCTTCCTCACCCCCTCGCGAATCGCCACGCTCGGCACCACGATGATGAACTTGCACCATCCGTACTTCTCATGCAGCTCCAGGATGGTCCGCGTATAGACGTAGGTCTTCCCCGTACCCGTCTCCATCTCCACGTCCAGCTGGCAGGCCCCCAGCTCGCTATGCAAACGCTCAGAGCGTGCGATATGGCCTTCCCCCTGCACCTTCTGTATATTCTCCCGGAGCTGGCTGGCCACCTCCGGTACTATCTCCGCATTGCGTACCCCCTCAAACTCATCCTCCAATCCTAGGCCCCCCTGCACGCCGGAAGCCACCTGGTACTGCATACCCTCCGCCCTCGGTTGCCCATCGAACACGCGCACCACGCTATCCACCGCCGCCAGCTGATACGGCTGCTCCTCAAAATGTAGCTTCATCGCCCTAAGGATTATAGAATTCGCAGTACGGTACGGCTCGATCTATCCTTCAGGATAGCCCGGCAGTTGATTAGATCCCTATCATGCGTACCATCCTGACCGCTCCTATCTCGCACCACGGCGTAGCCGGGCTGCAGCTCCACCATCTTCTCCAGCGCCTCATCCCCCAGCCGCCCATCGAAGCATGCGACAAGCAGGGCCACACCCACATTGAACAGGGTATTCCCCCCCACCTCCAGCCGCTCTATCCGCTCGTCCAGCGGTATGCCCAGCTCTAGCATGGCCTGAAATAGCAGGTCCTCATCCGTGCGCCCCGGCACGACGGTATCCACTAGGTCCAGCAGGCTCTTCCCCTGTTCTGAGGGCCTGTAGTACGCCTCCTGCATATTGCTGCTATCGAGCTTGAGGACGCGGAATCCAACATCCACCTGCTTGCCGGGATACTCCTCAAGCACCTTCACCCCCGCGCGGCGTATGCGCTCCTTACCGATCTCGCAGATGTTCGGGTAGCCCGCCCTGAAGGCCTCGCTCGTTTCATCCGTAGCCTCGGGGATCTGCACCATGATGTAGCGCCTATCGCCCCCATCCGCCGCATTCAGCTCCATAACGGCGTGGGCCGTGGTCGCAGAGCCCGAGAAGAAGTCCAGGATGATGTCGCCATTACTGGTAGTAAAATTGGAAAGGTAGCTAACCAGAGACACGGGTTTAGGGTACGACATGATATTGGACCCAAAGAGCGATTTGACCTCTTTCGCCGCATCTTCATTCGTTCCGACTCCGCACTCCGGCTTCGATATGATATCTGACGGAATCTTTACGCGTTCGCCCAGACGCTCGTACCTAATGGCAAACCTATCGGTCTTGATGACAAACGTAGTACCCTTCGCTATCTCGGCATCAACCGTTTCCTGAGTCCATTTGAACGGGCCTTCCAGGGTTATATCTTCAGATGCATAGCCACCCGAAATCTCTATCACATCATGTAGAAAGACCCGGTCATATTGTCCGGATAAATACCTACCCTCAAATCGAAAGCGCACGCTTTCCTTAGGAAATACAATGGAGCGCACGGCATTCCCGCTATTGAGCAGAGGCATATCGCCCCCCTCAGCTACCCCACCATTGTACTTATTGGAGTTTCTACTCTTTTCATAGCAGAGTACAAACTCATACTTTGTCCTGACCTTAGCGGATAGTGCTGGCGGGGTGGAGGTCTTATTCCACTTGTAGATAGCAACAAAATTCCCCTCCCCGAACACCTCATCGCACAGCTTGCGCAGGTTGGTAACCTCGTTGTCGTCTATGGATATGAATATCACCCCATCCTCCCGCAGCAGGCTGTGCGCCAGGTATAGGCGGGGGTACATCATGTTCAGCCAATCCGTGTGGAAACGCCCATTGCTCTTCTCATTGGTCCGGAGGCAGTTCCACTCCTCATCCCGTAGCCCCGAGGTCGCCTCGAACTCCTCCCGCCCCATCCGATAGTCATCGCGGTACACGAAATCATGCCCCGTATTGTATGGCGGGTCGATGTATATCATCTTCACCCTCCCCAGGTAGGTCTCCTGTAGGCACTTCAGCACCTCCAGGTTGTCGCCCTCTATGTAGAGGTTCTTCGTAGCGTCGAAGTCCACGCTCTCCCCCCGGCAGGGGCGCAGCGTCCTACGTATGGGCTGGCCGATGAGCGAAAACGCCCTATGCTTGTCCGGCCAGGTGAAGCGGTAGCGCATCCTATCCCCGTTCGCAAGGTCAGGAGCAAGGATAGCCCGCAGCCGCTCAAAATCCACCTTCAGCTCCGTGCGCCCCTCAGCATCCCGGCTCTCCACCACGCAGCTTGGAAAGAGATCCCGTATCTTCTCTATATTGCTCTGCACGCCGTCCATCGTCTCCATGCGTAGCCTGTCCCTATCCATTCCCTTCTTGCATTTTTAGCGCTTGCACCCTCCTACACACCCCATCCATCATTAGGCTCCACACATCTTTCTGGCTACTGAGGTACGCAAAAAAGCCGCCCCGGTGCACAGCACCAGTACGGCCAACAGGGCTACAAAGCGCAAGAAGCCCACCCCTGCGACCACCGCAGGAATAGACCTCTACACTGTGTATTAAATTATCTAAACCTCTGGGGGGGGGTAAATCTATCGCACAGAATATTCAGGGATTGCATAACGCCAATCCTCCCAGCTTGCGGTGCAAAAGCCGTACGTAGACTTACCATGCCGCTAAGGTAAGCAATACTACAGGATTATCAATCTCCCAAGAGCCCTCTCAGCATGTACACCACCATAGAGCAGAAAGCCCGGTAGGCTAGCACCTCCTCACCCCCAATCTCCTCGCAGTGCCTACTTTCCCAGCTTGCTAGTAGACGTTCTATACTGGATCGCATATCCATACTCCCATTCTCCCTCTTGATTGCGTACAGCTGCGCCACCACGCCGAGCCACGCCCTCCGCCTATGCTGGCACAAGAGGCTATGGTTGAGATTGAGCACCCTATTGAGGTCATCATCCCAGACCTCATTGGATGAACGTACCTCCCCCGTGCTGGTGAAGGAAAGGCTAGCATAGAAACTGGGGTCATCAAGCGAGAAGCGTAGCACCCGATTGTCCTTCTTCGCATCGCAATGTGCATGCCGATTCCGACGGGTATACTTCGCATTCTCTCCTACCCTACCTGGGCAGCACATAGCCAGGTTACCATACGCTAGCACCAGCTCAGGGTGTTCGCTCTTCGGGAGGATATGCTCAACAACATGGTCACAGTTCCTCTCCTCATCATAGACGGGAATCCTACGCTCGCAGTACGCACAGATATAGCCCTGCTCCTCGTAAAGTA
>PDRH01000102.1 GCA_002748015.1 Bacteroidota bacterium
CCCATCTGCCGCATCACGGCATCCACTAGCTCCTTGCTTATCGGCGCGTTTACACCAGTAGTGTCCATTGACCTTTTCTACATTACGATTTTGCTCCTCACCCTCCATCGCCTCTCCCTCCTGATTTTCTCGCAACAATATTAGCAAGAAAAATCACTACCCCTCCAAACAGCTTGACCCGTAATGCCTATTTATACGGCTTGAAAAGAGAAGAACAGCATTAAATAGCTAGAAAACAAACGATTAGACCAAGAATCTAGCGGAATACCTCTTCCTGGCAAATCGGCAATCTTAATCTAGAACAAACAACGGACAAGGAGGGGTGTAGGAAAACGAAATGGAGTATAAAAGGCTGGTTATCAATATGAAATATGCTAATCCAACTTCTGGATTATAGTCTTTCTACATCGTCTTCACGTCTGCAACTAGAAGCCAAAAGTGCCGCTAAGCATAGAGCCTCCCCCTCCAATGGCTACCCCGTCCCTCCCCCTGCCCCCCGCCTGCTACCGCTACGCCCCCTCGCTACGAGGACTTTCGACCCTACCCAGCAGCAGGAGTCGCCTCGTACCAGCGCTAACCGCCGCCCAGTCGGCAATGTGCCCAGTCGCCAGAACGCAGGCTATCCGTTCACCAGCAACCAGCACCTCAGCTGCAGTACGTCGCTCCCCGCTGATACGCCGATCCGTCAGGTAGTCAGAAAGCTTCTTCGACCGCCCCCCCATACCCAGCGGGTAGAACCTATCCCCAGCACGCCAGCGACGAACGCTCAGCGGGAAGCCCACCCGATCCGCATCCATCGCAAGCGCCCCATCGCTCGCCAGCTGCCGCCAATCCCCACCATCTGCCAGAACAACCACACGAAACTCAAGATGCGCCCAGCTACCCTCCGCAGGTATTTCCACCGTCTCCCCGCCAGCCAGCAGAGGCTCTACCGATAGCACCCCCCTGTTCATCACGGCACGATACCCCACGCCCTCCACGCCTCTACCGGTCTGCGCCCTATCCCCCACCATCCGTAGTACATCATCCACCTGCCCAGCCGAAAAACCCAATGAGGCCAATCGTTCCCTCAACCAGAAGCGAGCCAAACCCTCATGCTCCAGGTAGGCCCTCGTCGTAAGGCCGAAGGAAAAACCACCCCCAGCGGCAATAGGTCCAAATACCCCCTCACTTTCAGCACGCAGAGTCTCATGGGCCTCACGTGCATAGCGCGCAGAACTAGCCAAGTGATCTACAGCCAGGGGGTTCACCCGCTCCAGCATGGGTAGCACCTCATGGCGAAGGTAGTTACGGGTATACACCCGCTGCGCATTCGTCTGGTCATCGCGGTACGGCACCCCCAGCTCAGCGCACCACGCATCGATATCCCTACGGGGCAAGCACAGCAACGGACGCACCACCCGACCGTTCCGTAGCGGTATCCCCTTCATGCCCGAAATGCCCGCCCCACGGGCCATGTTGAATAGCACCGTCTCCGCCTGGTCCTGCTGATGGTGCGCAGTCGCAATGCGGGTATAGCCATGCTCCACGGCAAGCTCCTCAAACCAGGCGTAGCGTAGACTACGAGCGGCCTCCTCTATCGACATACGCCCACGCTTAGCATATTCCAACGTATCGAACCCAATGCTATGCAAACGAAGCCCCCGCGCCTCGCAGTAGCCACGCACCAACTCCTCATCCCCATCCGACTCCTCGCCCCGTAGCCCAAAATTGCAATGCGCAACGGCCAGAGGGCAAACCCGCAAACGCTCGGCCATCGATAGCAGGGCCATAGAATCTCGCCCACCGCTCACCGTCAGGAGCAGCCGATCCCCCACCCCGAACAGCCCATGCTGCTCCACGAAGGCACGGACCGTATTCAAAATGCGTAGCCCCACCCCCGGAATCAACCGATGCCCACCGCTGGCACTAGAAGAATACAAGCCCTCACCCTCCATGGCCCTACTTCATGCCCCGCTGCTTGCTGATCGCCTCGTAGGCCTCATTTATCTCTTTGAACTTCTCGCTCGCCTCCCGCTGCTCGGCCTCCGAGCTGGTGCTGAAGCGATCTGGATGCCACTTCATCGCCAGCTTCCGGTAGGTCTTACGAATCTCAGCGTCCGAAGCGCTAGCATCCACCCCCAGCACCTTGTAGTAATCCGTGGATGGCCGCGAATAGCCACCAGCACCTCCAGAGTAGCCGCCACCCCGCGAATTCCACCCACCCCCGGAGTACTGCCCAGCCCCCACGCCTATGGCCATGGCGATTTGCTCCAGCAGCTGCTTCTCGCTCGGAGCGGTAAACCCATCAGCCTGCGAGAGACCATAGAGTACCCCCATCAGGTGCTGGCGCTGTACCGGTGAGTACGACAGACGGATCTGCATGCAAGCCTGCTGCACAGGAAGAGGGCCACGGAGCAAATCACGCATTTCCAGCAGCATATCGGCCGCCTGCTCCTGCCCAAAATTCTGCGTTAGGAAATTCCGAACGTAATCCAGCTCTGATCGCATTACCCGGCCATCGGCCTTCATCACTGCGGCCAGCAGTACGAGGATGGGAAAGGCGCCAGTCCCCCGAGCCCCCCCCCCGGTGCTACGTGCACCCGAGTTCGCCTCCTCCGAGGCACGCCGCAGACGGTGCACAAAGCTCGCTATCATAACAAACCCCAGAATCGGTAGCAGCAGCAAGGCATAGGGCCCCAAAAAGCCCCAGAGCAAAACAAGGACCAGCAGTGAGGCCAGACACCCGAAATCATTACTCCGCATGCCTCAAAGAGCTTAGGGCCGCCACGATGGCCCAGTCTATATTCCCCGTCCCATCGTTCTCCACAGTAGCATCCGCTATGCGCAAATACGCCTCCTCCCCCGCCTGCGAACGCATCCTTGCCCGAACCTGCTCCAGATCCACCCCGTCCCGTCGCTGTACACGCTCCTCCCTAAGCGCCTCAGGAGCCGTAACCACCACCACCCTATCCAGCACCCCACGCCAGGCTATCTGCGGCAGGAGAGCCGACTCCATGAACACAAAACCGGCCTCCCCCTGCTCAGTTGCAAAGCGGTCAAAATCCGCCAGCACAGCCGGATGAATCAAACCGTTAAGCCCCTCCAGCAAGGACCTATCAGAAAACACCCGCTGCGCAACCCATGCCCTATTGTACGCCCCATCCTCCCCAAAGGCCTCCTCACCCAGCAACGACCGTATATCGTCGCGAAGCGAAGCACTCCGGGCCACCAACGCCTTCGCCTCCCTATCCGCATCATAGACGGAAAAACCCATGGCCACCAAACGCCCAGCAACGTAGCTCTTACCGCAACCGATTGGCCCTGTTATACCCACTCGTAGCATAATGCCCCCTCCATCCTGATTTTAGTACCGACTCGTAACGATTGACCCCACCACCGAAGGCGTGATCTCCACACCGATGACCCCCTTAGGCAAACGACCAACCTGGACAATGTAGCGACCATCCATGGCATAGGGCGAGAACTCGCAGTAGAGATCTATATCCTTCGCCGCCAAGCGCCGATAGCTCCCCAGCTCCACCGCGCAGCGAACGCTGACCGTCTTCGGCAGCAAATCCACCGCCAGGCTATCCGGTACGCCCACAGCACGCAGCTCCACCTCCAGCTCCTTCTGGGTAAACTCGCTTACCGGAATGCGAACCGAAACCTCACCCACCTCCATATCCAGCTCAGAGGCCAAGGGCAAAAGGCGCACCACGCTGTCGAAGGACTCACGCAGCTCGCCCAGATCGGCAGACACCGTAACCACCGAATCCAAGCCCTCCAGCTCAGCCCTCGGCCCCTCCACCCAGAGGCTATCCGGCGCCAACTCCAGTGGACCCACCGCCACATGCTGCGATGCCAGCCGGTAGCTCAGCTGCGAACGAACCGGCAAGCGCCGCCGGGCCAAGGGGCTAAACTCGCAGCTTATCGAATCCGTGAGCACCGACTCCAGCACCAGCCCGCTCGGGAGCTGAGGGCCAAAGAGGGCCGCCATCTGTATCCGATTCAGCACCCCACGGCCAGCAGACCGCCGGGTGTATGCATCAGCCCCCCCCAGGTCGACCTCAAAGGGCTGCTCGCTCGAAAAGGCCTTAAACTCCAAAAGGGTATGGCCACGCCCACGAAGGCGCAACCATACCTGACGCGAAGGATCCCCCACCAGAAGAGCACCCTTCGGATGCCCCTCCAGACGGACCCTATGCTTTATATCCACCGTATACTCATGGCTCAGCTTGGTCAAGTACCAGAGCACGGTAGCCACGAGGACAAACAGGAAGAACATACCCACATCCGCACGGCTACGGAATACCCGTCGCAGACGACCACCCAGCCCCCCAAAGGGCACTCGCACCGATGTCAGCCGCTCCCTTGCCATAAACCTAGCGAAATGGAGAACCGCCCCCTACTACCACCCTACCACACACCACGCCGCCAAAAAGGACACACCAAATCCAGAAATACTCTCTACACCTCCACGCCGAGCTCCTCGGCATTCCGGTATACAGACGTCTTCAACACCCGAATCTTCGTGTCGCCATCAACCTCCACCAGCACGCTATCCCCACGCACCTCGTAGATCTTCCCGATTATCCCACCAGCAACTATCACCGTATTACCCTTCGCGAGCTCCGCCTGGAACTTCTTCAGCTGCTTCTGCCGCTTCATCTGCGGACGAATCATGAATAGGTAGAACACCAGAATCATCAGCAGAATCATCACGATAGAACCTATCGCACTCCCGCTGCCCGCCTGTAGTAGTAACATCTCTTATCTTCTTTTACTGTTAAACGTTTCCCTTTCGGTATATGCACGCCCACCGGCGCGCTCCATGCCCCGCCTAGCAGGTTTACCCCCTGCGGCGGGCAAAGCTACATCCCTCCTTGCAGACCACGCCCCGTCTTCAGAATCTCACCGGCCTCAAGCAACCGGTTTACCGTCCTGTCCAGCACACCATTCACGAAGCCAGAACTCGAAGGCGTGCTGAATATACGCGCGATCTCTATGTACTCATTCATCGACACCCGGCGCGGAATATTCGTAAACGTAACTATCTCCGCCAGCGCCATCGACATTATCAGCATATCCAGGAACGCCACGCGCTCCGGATCCCACCGGTGCAGCGACTCGGCTATCCGCTCCTGATTCTCACGGTAGTGCAGCACCGTCTGGCTTAGCAGCTCCTCAGCAAACTCCCAGCTCTCGTAGTCCAGCTTCACCGGCACCAGCCGCGTTCCAGCCTCCGTATCCTCGGGCAGCTCGCTCACCATACGGCAAAGCGTATCCAGCACGTAGGTGAACTCAGTCGACCAGAATATATGCGTACCGGAGAGAAAGTCCGGGAGCCAGTCCAGCGACTCCAGCCACTCGTAGAGCGAAAGCACCAGCAGCTTATCATGCGCCCAACCCGTCGCATCATCACGCTTGTAATCCTGGTAGAACGGCTGCTCCACCAGCGTATCGTAGATCAGCTCCAGCTCAGTCGGGAAGCTCCGCCAGTCCAGCGAACGCTCCGATGCATACTCATGCAGAGAAACATTCGCCGACAGGCGCGCCACCACCGCATTGTCCACAAAGCGACGGCTCGGATTGGCATCCTCCTCGCTACGCAGGTACTTCCGCTGCCGCTGCTCAAGCTGCGAGAGCTCCAGCGAAACCAGGGCCTCCGGGAGCATCGCCAGCAAATGCAGCAAATCGTAGTAACGCCCAACGCTCGCACGAAGCCCCTTCAGCGCAACCGGAAGCGAACTCTCCCCCCCGCTGTAGAAACCGTACAGTATCTGCAGCACCTTAACACGTAGCAATCGTCTATTAAGCATCCCTCTTGTAGGCTATAAATTCAAACCGCGAAGTTAGACAAAAACGCTTCCCACGCAAACCAGCCGCCGCCCGACCAGCAAAAAGGCTACTTCCCGGACGATTGCGACACCCGGCCAACCCCCACGAAATCGAAGGAAACATCCATATGCATCCCCATTACCCGCGCCTTCACCAGCCCGAAATCGTACCGCAGCGTATCGCCCTCCAAACGCCCCTCCACATGCGCATCGAAATGCATCATAGGCATCATCGGCATATCGAACTCCACGCAGTCCTCGCAGTCCACCGAGAAGCG
>PDRH01000103.1 GCA_002748015.1 Bacteroidota bacterium
CTAGCTTCTCGTCAAAGGTCTTAATGCCCTTGATACGGGGGTTGACGAAGTAGCCGGGTGCAGGTTTGTACTCTAGCACATCGCTGATATAGGCCGAGTAGGGGGTGGGTTCGCGCTCCACCTTCACTTTGAACGAGAGCTTTATGGCATCCTCCTTGCCCTCGTTGTAGTAGAAATTCATGCTATAGATGCCGACATGGTCGAAGACTGCCACCACCTTCTTCTTCTTGGAGATAGTGGTGTTGAGTTCCTTGGGGGCAGCCTCGCCCTCAGGAATGTAGCTCTGCTCTTCCCAGCGGTAGCTATCGCCCTCGAGCTGACACTCAAAGGTGAGAGGCTCCAGGCGCACAGCAAGATAATCCTTCGCCAATCCTACACGGGGTAGTACCTCCTCCTCCTTGTTGCAGGAGGCGAGCACGAGGACGATGGCCGTTGCAAGGGCTGCTAGGGTATATGCGATTCTCTTCATGTATCTCCTCCTTTATTTGGTTTGGAATGCCACGGCTACCGGTATGATACCAGCCCTAGCTGACCATAGGTGCTTTCCATCCACGTTGAAGTATAGAATCCTGCCGCTGGAGGTGTAGTTACGCGCATCGAGCACTACCCTATCGTAGTTGGGTGCGATGGCCAGCGCAGTGAGTGCCTCGATGGTGGAGAGGTACTCGCGACTTCCTACCACAACATCAGTCTTCGAGTAGCCCTCTTTGTCGCTCGCCTTGGGAACGGTTGTCCTGAAGCTCGGCTGGCTAATCGCTCCCGCACCGCTCAGATGCCCCTTCAGCATGAAGAGGGTTCCACCATCAAAGACGGCCTTAGCGACATCCTTCTTCGGAGGGAGAAGCTCGCCGCTCTCCTTGACTACGGGTTTAAGCTCCACCTTGTCTATATCTACAGCGTACTTCTGGAGCTGGAGATCATCGCCGAACTCGCTGTCACCCTTAGTTACGACCATCAGATAATCGTATGCCCCTAGGACGCAAAGCGGCTGCTTGCGCTCCAGGGTAGCCATGCCCTTCTGGGCAAACTCGCCATCTGCGATGGAGATAAAGGAAACCGTATTGTCAAACTCGGGTGCATTGAGCGAACCAGAATTAGCCACGAAGAGGTAATCCATGTACTTGGTGTACCCATCATCCGCATTCATGGCGCTCCCCTGCACGATGCTCACAGGCTGGCAACCAACGGCCACCCGGTCTGCCCGGGGGATATCGCCCTGCTCTATACGCTTCTCCCCCCCCTTGACGAACTGCGTAATATCGAACCGTACAACCTCACCGAGAGGCTTACGTCCCTCAGCGGTCTTGGGCCGTATCATGGAGGTAACGTATGCGTAGTCCCCTACTATGGCAATATCGCTCGGCTGGTTTACGCCAACCTCGCCGAGCAGCTTACCGAAGTTCTCCTCATCCTCTACATCGGCACAGATAACCATGACCTTGTGCGACCCGTTGAGGACGATGAAGAGCTTCTTCTGGGCAATCTTCATCGTGAGACCGTTGTCGCCAAGCGAGGGTATGTTATTCTTCTCGGCAAAGAAGTTGTGATGGTACACGCCCCCGGCGGCGAAGTCTACATAGTCTAGGGTGGACTCGTAGTTGCCCTTCCCCCCGTTGTTGAGTACGTACATGCCAACGGGGGGCGGTGTTCCCGCCTTGTCCTCGCTCGGCGCGGTGTACTCCTCGATATTCACGCTCTCCACGTTGGAGGGGTACTCGTCCTTTCGGCAAGCCGTCGCCAGAGCGACAAAGACCAGCAGGAACGGTACCAGCTTTCTTGCGTACCTCATGCTACATCTCCACGTTTACGGTTAGACGGAAGCTCTGCTTGGGCATGGGGTAGTTCGTGACGATCTCGAAATCCTCGCCCAGTATGTTGTTGACCTCAAGCATGCAGTTGAGCTTCCATCCGCCCTCAAACTTGAACTTCTTGCCGAGGGACACGTCGTGGTTGTACCAGGGCTGCATCTTGTAGTAGGCGATATTCTCCTGGCGGCTGTAGCGCTCGCCAACATAGAGGAAGCTGTAGTTGAGCGACCACCCGCGGTAAAGCAGGGAGAGAATGGCCGAGCCGCTGTGCCAGGGTATGTAGGGAATCTGATCCTCGTAGTAGAGGTCGTCCTTGCTGGTGATATCCTGGGCCATCTGGTAGGTGTACTGTAGCTTAGTCTTGAACTGCAGGGACTTGGGATCGTCGGTGAACATGAAGCGCATGTGGCCAGTGGCCGTACCACCGATTACGCGCACCTTACCGAGGTTATCCATAGTCCAGCGAATCATCTCACCCGTAGGATAGGCTATTATCTTGTCCTTGATATCCTTGTAGTAGGCATCCACCGTTACCCCGAACTGGCGGAAGTGGCCATCGGACACACCATCATACATAAGGCCGAAGTCATACTGTATTTCATCCTCTGGGTCCAGCTTATCGCCGAGTACGTGCGATACGAAGCGGTCGTTGTAGTTGGGAACCCGGTAGGACTTCTTGGCGAATGCCTGGATGTAGAAAGGCATAAGGGTGAAGGGCTTGTAGGATATCACCAGGGCTGGCGATACGGACATCTCATCCTCGTACGGGTTGTACTCCTCCTTACCGAAGTTCTGCACGTAGGTACCGTACACGCTGGCGGAAGCATTCAGGCCCTTCCAGGTGAAGCTACCGGCCAGAGAACCCAGGTGCTTGATACGCCACGGGTTGGCGAAGTTCTTGTAGGTGCGATCCGTAATCTCATTCTGCTTGCGCATGAGGTTGAAGTTGGCATCGTAAGCACCCGTGAGCTTGAACATATCGTTGAACTCAACGAGGTGCTGCGTGGAGATGTATGCCCCGTACTCCTTCCAGGAGTCATCCATCTTCTGAACCTTGCTATCGTTGTTCTCAAGGCGTATGTAGTTCTCGCTGAGCTTGTAGGCCAGCTTCGTACGGTACATCTTGTTCACGAAGATGCGGACATCGCCCTGCACGAAGTAGGTACGCTCCGTGAGCCGCTCGCCACGGTAGGAGGTCGTCTCATTGATGATGGCACCAGGCACGCCCCGCTCCGAGCCGTAGGCATATGCGCTGAGCGACCATAGCCCCCTGTCGAAGCGCCCATGTAGGCTGGCATCGGCGTGCATGGCATGTATCTTACCATTGGCTCGCCGCCCCTTCTCGCTATATAGCTCGTTGCCACTCTGGTCGAAACGCTCGAATTCGTAGGGATAGTTCCCCTCGCTGGTGAGCAGGTCGAAGTTGAAGGAGGTGCTAAGCTTATCGCTGAGCTGGTGCTCGTACATCAGGCTGGGGTTGAAAGTCAGGAAAGAACCCCCGCGCATCATGGCTGAGAAATGGGTCTTCTTGGCACCCCTGAACTTAGGACGACGGTAATCCAGGTAGAGACTATTGGAGCTGGCGAAGTCGGTTGCCGACTGGTAGATGTCGCCCCGCGCCCCCTGGTACAGGGACATACTCCCCATGTTGGCCATACCGAAGCGAGAGAGGTCTATTTGGCCATTGAGAGCATTGCCAAGCTCTATACCGTTGAAAAACACGTTGGTGCGCTCCGAACCCATGCTGCGCACGTTGATCGTCTTGAAGCCTGCCAGACCGTTGTAATCCTTGAACAGCAGACCGGAGTTGTATCGCAATGCATCAGCCACGGAGAACATGCGGTAACGCCCGAGTTCGCGGCCCTCCAGGGCGAGCGGCTGGATCACCTTCATGTTGCTCTTGCGCGCAGCTACGTACTGAGCCTTCAGCTGGTTCAGCGGGGCAATGAGCAGCAGCCCCAGGAGGCCTAGCATACCAAAGCGTAGGAAGCGTAGACTTTTATTCATGAGTATATTAGGAGATTAGGTTATTCTAGCCCCCCGGCATCATCGGCACGCCGGGGGCTACTTATTTTCTTTAGTCAGATAGCTCTAGGCAAAAAGCTTCATGCCATCGAGGGTTTCCATCACGCCCCTGACGTGGTCGGCCGACTTATGCAGCAGCGCCATTTCCTCGTCGTTGAGCTGCAGCTCGAGCACCTGCTCCACGCCATTCTCCCCTAGGATTACCGGTACGCCCAGGTGTAGCCCGCTCAGGCCGTACTGGCCATCGAGGTGCGCGCAGACGGGAAGGATACGACGCTCATTGCGGGCGATGGAAGCCACCATCTCAGCCGCCGCCGCACCGGGAGCATACCATGCTGAGGTACCCATCATATTCACAATCTCACCGCCACCCTTCTTGGTGCGCTCAATGATCGCCTCAAGCTTATCCGCCGGCATCAGCTCGCTCACAGGGATACCGGAGACCGTCGTGTAGCGCGGGAGAGGCACCATGGTGTCGCCATGGCCACCCATGAGCATGGCCTGAATATCGCGGGGGGCTACATTTAGCGCCTCAGCGATGAAGGACCTATACCGCGCCGTGTCGAGTATGCCGGCCATGCCGAAGACCTTCTGCGTGGGGCGCTTGGAGGCCAGCAGGCAGGCATAGGTCATCACATCCAGAGGGTTGGTAACAACGATGAAGATAGCCTCGGGAGACTGCGCCACCAAGTTCTCGGCCACAGTCTTCATAATCTTGGCGTTGGTGCCGATGAGATCATCACGGCTCATCCCCGGTTTACGCGGAAGCCCAGCGGTTATGACCACAATCTCCGAACCCTTCGTATGGGAGTAGTCGTTGCCTGCGCCCACCAAACGGGTGCTAAAACCCTGGATGGGCGAGGTCTCCCACAGGTCAAGCGCCTTGCCGTTGGCCGCCCCCTCATTGAGGTCAACCACTACCACCTGCTCGGCCAGCTGCATCCTGGCCACTTCGTTCACGCACGTTGCACCGACATTACCGGCACCTACTACTGTTATCTTCTTCATCGCTTGAATACGTTTTACTAGGTTATATCATGTATTATCGACTCGGCAAAGCTCGCCCTTAGGGCGCCCGTCGTCAGCCGGTTGAGGTTGGGCATGCTGAATACCTCCATGAGGTAGCCAGACTGGTACATACTAAAAAAGGTCATGCTCCTACGCCCAGAGAGAATATAGCTTCGGAGCCTACCCTTGACCATCCTAAAGAGAAAACGCAAAGGCCGAGTCAGGCGGAGACGCTTAAGCGTATAGATCACCTTCAGGCGCTTGCTCGTGCGAAGCATCTCCCTATGGAAATCCGGATTGGCATTCCACACCCTCACCAAATTGACCAGCGACTGCTCTATCTTGGCAAAGAACTCCTCGTTCGGCTCTTCCCCAAGGTGAATGGTCGGGTTATCTATCCATATGGCCGTGCTACCTGCGCTCGCCAGCTCCAGGGCAAATAGCTGATCCTCCTGACCGTAGCCAGTAAGGCTCTCTGAGAAACGAACATGCTGGTACACCTCACGCCTTACCATGAAGTTACCAGCACTAATGAGAAACCTATCCGTATTCTGGAGTAGCCACTTCTGGTGCTTTGCCCGGAGATTATCGAAGCGCCACCGTAGCATCAGCTGCGAGTCACTCGGACGCTCACCGGTGTAGACCCCGCCGCAGACCACATCGTAATCTCCTGCGGTCATATCGGCGTACTTCTTCAGAAACGTGCTATGGCAGGGGGCCATATCGCAATCCATGAACAGAAGCCAATCCCCGGTAGCCAGGTCAGCCATCCGATTGCGGATGCGCGAACGGCCTATATTCTCTATCAGCGGGAGGTACTTCACCTCCGGGCGTCCACGTAGTATGCGGTTCTGCTGCTCGTAGTAGGGCATGCTGTGGTCGTCGAAGAGGATTATCTCCACGTCGAGGTTACGCTGATCGGCCTCCTTCAGAAGCGCATTCACCGTATCGACCACAACAAAGTTATACACCGGAAGACAAATGGATATCATCTGCTCTTATCCCCTATCTATCAAAGCTTTAGTATTGAAACCTATAGGCTATTATCCCCCTAATTTACAAAAAGTAGAACTTGTAGCAAAGCCCAGCGCAAATTAATCGGCCTAGCGGTCTATGTCCCACGCCCTGAAGTTGGGCTGCTGGGCCTCTACGCGCACCTCCACTGCATCGGGCAGAAGAGGAAAAAAATCCAAGCCAGAGAGAAACTCTAGCGAGTCAACAGAAATCGCCCTTTGCCGC
>PDRH01000104.1 GCA_002748015.1 Bacteroidota bacterium
CATGAAGTACGCATTGCAAACTGTACTCCTACTAGTTTCCACCCTCATGCTTGTCGCCTGCGGACAAAGCCCGTTGCAGGTGGAGTACCAGGAGATGCCCGATACCGGCTGGGCCGCCGACTCCATATGCCGGTTTACCATCACGCCCACCGATCAGCCGGCAGATATCTTCATCTACCTGCAGCATACCAGCAGCTACCCCAACGCCAACCTATACCTCTTCATCGAGGCCGTAGGGCCAGATAGCACCTCCCGGCAGGATACCCTCAACTACCACCTTGCCAGCCCCACTGGGGAGTGGTACGGGAGGGGGCTGGCGAGCCAGAAGAAGATATTGCTCCCCTACATTGAGGCCGCAGAGCTTACTGGTAAGCAACCCTACCAAATAGCCATCAGGCACGGCATGCGCTACGAAAATCTCCCTGGTATTCAGGAGGTCGGCATACAGCTATTCCCCCACGCAGATCAGCAGTAGCCAACTCCAGTGCACCGTAAACCAAACCAGCATATTTAATACCGACAAAAGCAGCCAGCGCACCATATGGGCAAAAATAAGCTACAGCGATTCGCCGAGAACGAGACCTTCGCCAACCTACACCAGCCACCCTTCCAGCAGGTGTTCCGTGAGGACTACCAGCTCAAAGGCCACTGGAATCAGCAGGCGTTCCCTACTCCCCAGCCCATCACCCTTGAGCTAGGGTGTGGTCGCGGCGAGTACACCCTAGCCCTCGCAGAGGCCTTCCCTCAGCGCAATTTCATCGGTATGGATATCAAGGGTGCTAGGCTATGGTACGGGGCTAAGGCCGCCCATCTCGCCCAGACTCCCAACGTCCAGTTCATCAGGGGGCGGATAGAGACTATCAACGCTTTTTTTGCACCGCAGGAGGTGAGCGAGATATGGATAACCTTTCCTGACCCCCAGCTCAAGACGCGCCGGGAGAAGAAGCGCCTCACCTCGCCCCTTTTTCTCGAGAGATACCAGCGCCTCCTGGCTCCGGATGGCGTTATACACCTCAAGACGGACAGCCTTGAGCTACACCAGTACACCCTGAGCATCATAGAGCAGGAGGGGTGCACCCTCATAGAGGCGCATGCCAACATTGACCCCATACTCCACGAGCGTCCCGAGCTGCAGATACCCACACGCTACGAGGCGCTATTCCGCGAGCAGGGGAAACCCATTACCTATCTCGCCTTTAGGCTACCCAACGCATAGCCAACGCATACCCCACGTATATATCCATGGCCGAGCTACTCTGCATAGTACCTACATACAACGAGGTCGAGAATATCGACGCCATTGTTGGTGCGCTCCTTCAGCTATCCGTTAGCCCCGACATCCTCGTCGTTGACGACAATTCCCCTGACGGCACGGCTCGCCGGGTAGAGCAGCTAATGGCGCAGCATTCAGGCCGTATACACCTCCTGGAGCGTTCCGGCAAGCTCGGACTCGGCACGGCCTACATTGCTGGCTTCAACTGGGGGCTTGAGGCTGGCTATAGGTATCTTTGCGAGATAGATGCGGATATGTCCCATAGCCCTAGTGACGTCCCCCGTCTGCTAGAGGCATGCACGCAGGGGGCTAATGTAGCCATCGGATCTCGCTATATTACTGGCATTAATGTGGTCAATTGGCCACTACGCCGGATCATTCTCTCCTACTGCGCCTCCCTCTACGTGCGTATTGTCAGCGGCATGCCAGTGCATGATGCCACCGCCGGGTTCGTATGCTATGAGGCCGATGCCCTTACCGATATACTCGCCCAGGGCGTACGTATGAAGGGCTATGGCTTCCAGATAGAGATGAAGTACATCGCCCACCGCCTGGGCTATACCATCAGGGAGATACCCATCGTGTTCACCGACAGGAAGAAGGGCGTGTCCAAAATGTCTGGCGGCATATTCTCTGAGGCCCTCTGGGGGGTTATACGCATGAGGTTCAACGCCCCCAAGCGAAAGGTTAAATCGCCCTCCTCGTAAATTCCAAAAGCACAGTAGTATGAGCAGCGAGAAGAGAACCCTGATAGACAATGCCCTTCTGCTCAATGAGGGGCAGGAACGGGAGGTTGCCATCCTCATAGGCAAGGACGGACGTATAGAGCGGGTGGAATCCGCAGGGGGCATATCGCCTGCGCCCACCGACACCGCCATCGATGCCCAGGGCGACTACCTCATGCCTGGAGCTATCGATACCCACGTGCATTTCCGCGATCCGGGCCTCACCCACAAGGCCGACATGGCAACGGAGTCAGCAGCGGCTGTAAGCGGGGGTGTTACCTCCTTCCTGGACATGCCCAACACGAAGCCTCTCACCACCAACAACCAGGCCCTCCGGGAAAAGTACCAGTATGCTAATGGTCGTAGCTATGCCAACTACGGCTTCTACCTCGGCGCAACACGTAGGAACATCGAGGAAATAGAGGCTCTAGACCCCACCATTACCCCGGCAGTTAAGCTATTCATGGGTTCATCCACCGGCGACATGGCCGTTGACCAGCTCGAGGCGCTCCATAGCGTTTTCAGCCAGACCCCCATCCTCCTCGCTACCCACTGCGAAACCGACGACCTCATACGCGCCAATACCCAGCTGGCCAAGCAGGCCTACCCGGACGGCGACATACCCTACCACCTCCATCCCCAGATCCGCTCCGCCCACTCCTGCGCCCAAAGCGTTTCCCTGGCCATGGAGCTGGCTCAGCAGTACAACACTCGTCTACACATACTCCACCTGAGCTGCGCAGAGGAGCTAGACCTCATAGCGCAGGGCAAGGAGAAACGTCCGGGCTACCTCACTGCTGAGACCTGTCCTCACTACCTGCATCTTAGCAGCACAAGCTATGACCAGCTTCGGTGGCGCATGAAGTGCAACCCCGCCATCAAGGGCCGCATGGATCAGCTACACCTTCAGGAGGCTCTTCATAGCGGCCTAATAGATACCATCGGCAGCGACCATGCACCGCATCTTATCAGCGAGAAGGATCGACCCTACGCCAGCGCGCCCTCCGGCATGCCGTCCATCGAGTTCTCCCTCCAGCTCATGCTCGACCTGGCGGATACCATAGGCCTCCCCCGCCATCACATCCCCCGTCTCATGGCTCACAATCCCGCTACCATCTACCGCATACACCTGCGGGGCTATGTCCGCGAGGGTTATTATGCTGACCTCGTCCGCGTACGCCACCTGCAGGAACCCCAGAGCCTAACCCAGAAGGGCATACGCACCAAGTGCGCCTGGACTCCCTACGTTAATCACACAACCCGTTATAGCGTTATAGCTACATGGGTCAACGGACACCTTGCCTACTCGCCGGATAGCCCTATGCCCAGCCCCCAGGGGAAAGCTCTGCGCTTCAATCACGCCTAAATGCCCAACGGAAATCATGCTGAGAATAGGTCCCAATACCAAAGCCGCCGATTTGATTATCGCCCATCCGGGCGCAATACTCATCTTTGAGCGCCTCGGGCTGCCCCTCAAGCTTCAGGACAAAACTCTAGAGCAGGTGGCTGAGCAGCATGAACTGAACCCCGCCCTGCTCATCAACCTTTTGCATCTCGCCCTATACCGTAAGCCCAAGGACATAGGCGATCTCCAGCCACACGATGCCATGGTCATCATCGAGTATCTCCTCCGCTCCCATGAGTACTACCGCCTGGAGGTGGCCCCCCGCATTGCCCAGCTTATACAGACCCTCCGCGCCGAGCTAGATAGCAATGGTATGCCCCTTTTAGAGCAGTTCTTCGAGGCCTACATCCAGGAGGTCGATGATCACTTCGACTACGAGGACCAAACCGCATTTCCCTACATTCAGCAGCTGTTTAACCACCCCACCCATCCGCAGCTATCCGAGTATACCATAGAGCACTACACGCAGCACCATAGCGACCTTCAGGAAAAACTCGATGACCTCCAGGAGCTGCTTATCCGCTACCTCCCCGTACCGAAGACCTCGTCCACCCTCCGCCAGCTCATACTGGCTGTTACCGACTTCGGCAATGATATGCTCAACCATACGGCCATAGAAAACGAAATACTGGTACCCCTAGTACAGAAGGAGGAGCGAAAATGCACCAGCTAGAACAGAATCCGCGGGCCATGATTATTACCCCTCACATCCTCGTGGCCGAAGGTCTTAAGAAGCTGCTGGAGGTTACCTATCCCGGCATACGCGTGGACACCCATACCCACAGTGGCCCCAGCACCATGGACTACACCGATACCTCCCTGCGCCTCCTTATTGTGGATGCTGCGCAGGCCTTCTACGTACCGCGTATCATCCTATCCTTGCGAAGGAAGCTCCCCGCCTGTGCCATCGTTGCCCTAGAGATGGGGCATACGGGAGTCCACCATCATATACAGTTCGACGATACCATCAATACTCTCATGACTCCCGACCAGGTTATCAACGCAATGCGAGACCTGCTCACGGTGCATGATAAATCCCCTTCTGCCCCCCAGCTTACCAAGCGCGAGATGGATGTGCTGAAGCGTTTCGTCATGGGTATGACCGCGAGGGAAATCGCAGAACATCTCTTTATCAGCGTGCATACGGTCGCCACGCACCGCAAGAAGCTCAGCCAGAAGCTCGGCATAAAGTCCGTCTCCGGCATGGCCATATACGCCGTATCCCTTGGGCTACTCCAGCCGGAAGAGGTTGATAGCCATAAGAGGGATTAGCCAACGCTTAATACCGGTCTCTTAGCCTTCCGTTGCAATCCTACCTCTAGCGATGACCTAGAGCGAGCGCAGCATCCAGATGGTGCATGATGTGTGTCCAGATTGCCCCATCGGGTGATCCAGGCGGTGGAAACCCTGCAGCTCATACATCCCTACCGCAGCGCCGAACTCCGGGAAGCTCTCTATGTACATTTCCCGGTAGCCAAGCTTTCCGGCCAGCGATATGCACTCCTCGAGTAGCCTACGCCCCAGGCCTTTCCCCCGTGATTCGTGGCGGAGGTAGAATTTAACCAGCTCTACGCAGCCATCGGGTAGCCCCTCAGTCGGGTATATGCCGCAGCAACCTGCAATCTCCCCCCCATCAATCCCAACCAGCAGGCGAGAACCCTCTGCCTGGAAAAGGTCGAATAGATTATCCGTCGACGCATCTGAGTACACGCTCCCGGTGCGGGGTGCATCATGCTCTTCAAATGCCCAGCGGATTATCCCTGCCAGTGCGGCGTTGTCGGTCGCTTGAACCTCTCGTATCTCCATAGCGCAACTGCTTATTCAGGGGTCGATTCTAGTCTTATTTCGGGGTCTGTGTTAGCGCCTCAATTCCCTCGGAGTGCCAGATGCTGAGGGTGGAGTCAGGGGTTGCCGTGATGAGTACGCCCTCTATGCCCTCGTTGGACTGGATGAAGTCCTTGGCTTTCTGGGTACCCATTACCATGAAGGCGGTAGCCAGGGCATCTGCCTCGGCGCATGTGGGCGCATAGACCGTGGCGCTTAGCAGGGCGCGCTGCACGGGCATCCCGGTTTTGGGATCTATGGTGTGGCCGTAGGTCTTCCCGCCGACTTCTAGGTATTCGCGGTAGTTGCCGGAAGTGGCAAGCCCCCCCTTGCTGATGTGTATGCGGTCTACGATTTTCTGGCCGGGGAGTGCAGATTTCTCGGGTGCATCTATGCCGACGGTCCACGGGAGGCCACGGGGGGATTGGCCGTTGATGCGTAGTTCGCCACCAATCTCCACCAGGAAGTTCTCCACGCCCTGCTCCAGGAGGTAGTCAGCCACAACGTCCACGCCGTAGCCCTTGGCGATGGCGTTGTAGGTAATTTCAGTGCGCGGGTCGTCCTTGCGCACCGTATCGCCGCTGATCGTAAGGTGCTGCATGCCGCAGTATAGGAGCATCTCAGCGACGGCGTTGCTATCGAGGGCTTGCCCCTGATCCTTGCCGAAGCCCCACTTACGGGCGATGGGGCCTACAGTGGGGTCGAAGGCACCGTCTGTTCGTTCGTTGATTTCAAGGGACATACGGGTGAGGCCGGCGAAGTCGGCATCTACTATTTCCTGGCCCTTGTGGTTGAAGAGGTAGAGTAGGGCAGTGCTGTCG
>PDRH01000105.1 GCA_002748015.1 Bacteroidota bacterium
TCCCCAGTACCTGGACGGTGGTGTTGTTCACAGTACCCACGACAAAGGCAAAGTCGGGTGCCTTGGTATTCCCCGTAGGCCAATACTTGCTTGCTGGTGGATTATCCTTGGTTGCATCATCCGACGTGATGGTGCCCCGGGTAACGGCGTAGGATTGCCCAAAGCAGCCGGTGGGTACGAGCTGGTCAACGACGTAGTCTATTCGGGCATTGGTCTGCTCACTCACGTCGTCCATTTTCATAGTAACGACCACAGGCTTGTCCGATTCGATGATGGCCCCGGCGAGGGAGAAATCGTTAACGCCCCCCTTTAGCCTGTAGCCGTCGCTATCTAGGCCACTCTCAGGGTAGGCCACGATGATGCTGCTCTGGCCGGCTTCGGCAAAGTGGAGCTTATATTCTCCGTTTGCGCTTTTGAGCCTCTTCGCTTTCAAGGGGCTACCACCTGCAACGGATACGTTACGTATGTAGAGCGACTTCGTTGGTTTGATTTTTAGCGTGGCGGTGGTGTGGTCCTCCGTAGCCGTAATATTGAAGGAGGCGTAGTTGTACTCGTAATCCGGGTCAGAAGTCCAGTCTACCATAGGCGACTTATTGGGCATGGGCAGCACGAAATTCTTCCCCTTGGCGTTGCGCCCCTTGAGGACCATCATGCCACTGTTGGTAGAGGCATGCAGGTAGAGGTAGGCGCTCACGAGGGGCTCCTCGGGTGCAGGCTGCGGACTAGTCAGCTTGTAGAGCTTAGGGCTAGTATATAGCCTTCTCGCTTCGTAGAATTTGCTCATGGCTATATTCAGGTCACGCGCATAGTTCGGGTCAGAAGGGGTCAACTCCCTAATGGCATTGTTCCTCTCGGTGAGCAGGTTCTGATAGGCCTTTTCTGTAGTCAGCCATATGGTATCCAGTACCCTGCAGGTCATGCGTAGCCCCCTTCTCGTCCGATTGAGCACGAGGGGTATGTTCTCCGTACTCGGGAAAGGCTGGTAGGTAGCCCCCACCTCTTTAACCCCCTCCGAGCGGCTTACTTCTAGGACATTCTCTACACACCATTTGTTGCTCGACGAAAGACTATTTTCACGGTTGTTCTGGTTTACGAATTCCTTTAGCGGTATGCTCTTGGTCTCCCCCGGATTGAGCGTTTCAGACTTCACGAGTAGGCCACCGCTGAAGGAGTTGAGCGCAGGCATTCTTATCTCCAGGGTTACCACCCGGCTATCTAGCGAGGTGACATGCAGCTCGGGCTCATAGTCCTCGTGCAGGCGGCCGACCTCCGGCACGTCGAACCAGAACTCGTCGCTCTGCTGCGCATGAGCATTGCCTCCCCCTGCGAGGAGGATAGCGGTGACCATCAGGTAGAGTAGCTGCCTAACGGTCCCTCCAGCCATCGTGGCCGGGCGATTCTTCCTATATAGTATGTACTTCATAAGCCTTGTATTTTGTGGGCCTAAAACCCCATGGTAACAATGCAAAGTTAGAAATACACGCCAAATTGCCGTTTGCTACGGAAAAAAAACTGACGAACGTATCTTTTCCCGGGCTTAATCCATAGGATTATTACTATATTTCGCCCGGTAAATATATGTGGAGAAATGCGAGGGCAAAAACTTGAATATTTAGCGTTCTACTGCCTGGTGGGGAGTATTATGATGCCGCTGCTGGTGTACATGACCCTGGTTTTCGGGGCGATGCCGGAGGTCTATTACTTTGCGCTAAAGTATCTGACGTGGGCAACGACACCGGGGCTAATGCTGCAGCCCTTCATATTTGGGTACTTGTGGTGGAAGGGCGAACGGGGGCTAGCATGGCGCATGGCACGCACTGGGATGATAGTGCTAGCGGTGCAGGTAGTGGTGCTTATAGCGGTGCTATACCTGATTATCTCGGCATTAACTGACGCACAGATACAGGACTAGCGGAGGCGCGACGAGTCGAACTTTACCAGCACGAAGAGGAGGACGGTGAATGCCCAGAGTGAAGAGCCACCGTAGGAAAAGAAGGGGAGCGGTATACCGATAACGGGGAAGAGACCTATGGTCATGGATATATTGATGGCGAAGTGGAAGAAGAGGATGGCGGCAACGGCATAGCCGTATATCCGGTGAAAGGGCTCCTTCTGGCGCTCGGCCACCTGTATTATCTTGAGGAGGAGAAGTACGAAGAGGACAACAACGGTAAGGGTGCCCAGGAAGCCCCACTCCTCCCCTACGGTACAAAAGATGAAGTCGGTCGACTGCTCGGGCACGAAGTTGAACTTGGTCTGCGTACCCTGGAGATAGCCCTTACCGGTGAGACCACCAGCACCGATGGCAATCATGGACTGGTGCACATTGTATCCCCACCCAAGGGGGTCATCCTCCAGGCCAAGTAGGTCATTGATGCGACGCTGATGATGGTTGTCCAGTATGTTATTGAATACGTAGTCCTCACCGAAGGAGGCGGTAGCCGTAATGGCCAGAAGGAGAGCAAGGACGAAAGCGAGGCGGTTGCGATGGCGTATAGCAAGGGGGATGATGATGAGCAAACAAAGAAGAAGAGCAGCCAGGGAAATAAGGTACAATGGTGTCTTTAGCCCGGCAAAATATAGTGCAAGGGTCGCACCAGCAACCAGGAGGCTATAGACGACTAAAAGCCTACCCGTAGCACGTAAATTACGGGTACGAAAGGTATAGAAAGCGAGGGTGATTATGATTAGTCCATAGAGTACGTAGAGCTGGTCAAAAAGCAAACCAACGACCATGACGAGGACGAGAAAGGCGAGATACCAGAGTATCCACCCGGGCATGCCTTCGCGGTAGAGAACGAGAAGAAGGGTGGAATATACAATGGCAGAGCCGAAATCATTTTGCGCAAGAATGAGAAGAACGGGTAAACCGAGAATGATGGCCACGCCGAGCTGGCTACGCAGGTCAGAAAAGCGGAAGTCTCGTCCCCCCATGAACTTAGCGAGGGCTAGCGCGGTCGCGAATTTGGCAAACTCAGCGGGTTGCACCCTAAATGCGCCGATGGCAAGCCAGGACTTGGAGCCGTGGACGACGGTGCCGAAGAGAAGAACCGCAATCAGTACAAGAATAATAGCCCCAAAGATGTGGTAGGCGAAGACGTAGTAGAAGCGCGTATCGATAAGGAGGATAACGAGGACGAGGGGAACGCATGCCAGCATCCATACAAGCTGCTGGCCGTAGCGCTGCGAGATGTCAAAGATGGAGCTATGGTCTGGGCTATAAACGGCTGCGTATATATTGAGCCAGCCTAGGATGATAAGAAGAAGGTAGAGAGCTATAAGCTGAAGGTCGAGGGTACGAAGGAGTCTTGCAGGCATGTGCTACTTGAATAGATGTAGTGGTCCTTTATACTCTCCCCCCCGGAAGCTATTCCCATCGTATCCGGTGGCCTGTATGATGTAGAAGTATACACCAGGGTTAAGAGTCTTCCCCTTTCCCTTCTTCTTCCCGTTCCACCCCTCCCACTCGAGTGGATCGCCATCATATTCATAGACCTGGCGCCCAAGATGATTAAGGATGTTGACCCTAAAGGTTCGAATGGAGCGGCAGTTCTGGGTGGGCTCGATGAGGCAGAAGAGGTCGTTTATACCGTCGCCGTTAGGGGAGAAGACGTTGGGTATCGCCTCCTTTTTGAGGATGGAGGAATCGACCTTGAGCTTAAGCTCCTCTTCGTAGGTGCAACCCGAACGGGTGTTGGTGGCAGTAATACGGAGAAGGTAGTCCCCCGCAGTGAAAATCTCGTGGTCCGGATAGATTAACCGCTCCAGGCTACCAGTTAGGGTCTCGGTGAAGAGCGTATCCTTCTGTCCTTCACGCACTGCCCGCTTATCATTGCGTATGAGCCACTCTATGCGGTCGGCATTTTTCACGCCGCTAGCCGTTAGCTGGGCATAGAAGGGGGCCTCACCCCGGGGCTTATCGCCAAGAGGCTTGTAGACCAGCGGCTCTTGATAGGGGTATTCCGCTCGAGCCACTCGTGGTTCCACGACCGTAGCCACTGGCAGGACTTCCTCCTCGGTAGCCACATTCATGTAGCGACCAAAGACGTTCTCGACACGTAGGCTATAGCTCGCAGCCCTATAGGGAGGGGGATCATCCACGACGAGCAGCTCTGCATCATCTACAGGCAGGCGTAGGCCGTTGGTAGCTGTCCACCTATAGGCCTTGAAGTAGTTCTTTGAAACGGGCTGGGAGGCCTCTAGCCAGGAATCCTGGTACAACGAAGGCGCCTCGTAGTAATGATAGGCAGTAAATAGCTGGCTGCGTATATCGGTAGGCAGAGGGTAAGGGCTCGCCTTGAGTCCGTCGCAGGTGTTGACGATGGTGAGGGATTCGAACTGGATGTTATCAATGTAGAACCAAGCGGTAGTAGAGGCGATAGGTACTCCACCGGCATCGAAGGCTACAATGCGGTAGCCACCGAGCTCCTCCTCCGAGGGGGTTGGCACTGCGTAGTCTATCTTCTTGGCCGTCTGGCGCAGAATCTCATTCGCCTCAATAATCGGCTGGAGTATATCCCCAGAAGGGGAGATAGGGGTCTTCACCTGAAGGTGGTAAAGCGCAAGATCCTGGACGGATTTATCGTCTGGCCAGGCATGGATGATGAAAGCATAATCATCGGGCTTGGCAGGGTTCTGCTTGAGAATAAAAATGGTGTCCTGCGTGGGAACCGGATAGGGCTTAGGGCTGGCCGTTACGTCCCCCCTATAGCTAGTGATATACTCAGCAATACGCTCCGACTGATCGTCCATTCGCAAATGCAGAGTAGGGGCAGCGTGAAGCTCTCTAGGCACGAATATGAATAGGGCTATGAGCGCCAGCCCTATAGCCCCTGCTACCCGAAGTACCATACGTACGATTACACTCAGCATACCAACGCGAAGGTAGGAAAAATGGGGGAATTATTATCGAAAGGCTAGAAGCTCAAAGACCGGAATAATCTGATGATTTCCATGCCAGGCGAATTATAGCTACATTTACGGTATCAAAAAGTAGAAACTATAACCAAGAGAAACAATGAGCGTGATACAATTCGCTAGCCTTGAATGGGGCAATAGCGGTAATCAAGCTGTAGTATTACTACACGGCCTGTATGGACATAAGGAGGAGTGGAAGAAAATCGCTGAAGCGCTAGCGGATGATTTCTACCTAATTGCACTGGACATGCCAAACCACGGGGATTCCGCAGCCATGCCAAGCATGAGCTACGGGAATATGGCAGACGCAGTTGCTACAGAGCTAAAGGCTAGAGGGATTAAGGATGCTATTTTCTTGGCACACTCCATGAGCGGACGTGTATCTGCCATCCTTGCCCAGCGGCAGCCGGAGCTGGTGAAAGGCCTACTAATCCTCGACGCACCACCAACCGGACCATTCATGCCAGAGGACGTAAAGAAGGATATGCTCGATAGCGCAGTCGCTATACGGGAGAGCCTTGACCGTAAGTTCGAGAACCCTGAGGCCCTGCGCGAGTACATGCTCGGAAAGGTGAAAGAACCGATGGTCGTGGACTACGTATCAACCCACTATAGCTTCGGAGAGAAACCCGGATGGCATGTAGGGATAGAGGGTATAGAGGCCTTTACCAGGCAAGGAGTACAAGAAGAAGTGCCGGGTGGTGTCCCCTGCCCATACCTCATGCTGAAGGGTGGTGCTTCCCCCTACTCAGCCCAATTTACAATGGAAAAGCTCAAGGCATGGAAGGATGATGCGGAGATGGTGATAATAGAAGGGAAAGGGCATTTCATCCATTTCCAAGCACGAAAAGAGGTGATTGAGCGGTTTAGGGAATTTGCCAAGAGAATTGTGTAGATATGACCTAGAATTAGCATACAGCGGAAAACAACAGAAGTCCCCAGCATTCGCCTGAATGCTGGGGACTTACTTTTATTGCACACTGATAGCTGGATTTTATACACAAAAAAATCCCCCCGGCCCTTGCGGGTCGGGGGGACAGGAGTGGGGCGGCGACCTACTCTCCCACGGGCCAGGCCGTAGTACCATCGGCGCGGGCGGGCTTAACTG
>PDRH01000106.1 GCA_002748015.1 Bacteroidota bacterium
CGTGATCCCCGCATTACGCGCATTGGCTATTGGATACGCCGGTATAAGCTGGACGAGCTGCCCCAGCTCTACAACGTCTTGCGTGGGGATATGAGCGTAGTTGGGCCTAGGCCAGAGGTGGAGAAGTACGTTAAGCTCTACACGGAGGAGCAGCGCCGGGTGCTCTCGGTTCGCCCGGGCATAACGGACTATGCTTCGATACGGTATGTGGATGAGAATGTTATCCTAGGTCAGGCTGAAGACCCCGAGCGTGAGTATATAGAGCGGATTATGCCGGAGAAGATAGAGTACAATCTTATCTACATCAATAACCCGACCCTTTGGGAGTACTTCCGGATTATATTCTTGACTGCTAAAAGTATAGTTAGCTAGTGCTATTCAACTCCCTACACTTCCTGCTCTTCTTCCCGCTTGTTTGTCTGGTTTACTTCCTTCTAGCTAGCGTGAAGTGGCGTGCCATCTGGCTACTCCTTGCCTCCTACTATTTCTATATGAATTGGGAGCCAGCCTACGCCCTCCTTATCCTTACTAGCACCCTAAGTTCTTACCTTACGGCTATAGGGATGGAGAGGCAGGTGTCGCAGACTTTACGCAGGCTATACCTCATTGCGGGACTCGTAGTCAGCTTTTCCCTCTTGTTCTTTTTCAAGTACTTCAATTTTGCGGGGGAAAGTATAGAGTTCCTGCTCGAGCGCCTAGGCATAGCGATGCATGTGCCCCGGCTTACCTTTCTGCTCCCCATGGGTATATCCTTCTACACGTTTCAGGCGGTTGGGTATATCATCGACGTGTACCGTGGCAAGGTCTGCGTCGAGCGCAATCTCTTCTACTACGCCCTCTTTGTCTCCTTCTTCCCGCAGCTGGTAGCCGGGCCTATTGAGCGGGCCGGGAATCTCCTGTCGCAATTCCGCGAAAAGCACCCATTCTCCTACGATGCCTTTGCTTCCGGCTTCCGCCTTATGCTATGGGGCTATTTCATGAAGCTTGTAGTTGCCGACCGTTCCGCTATGTACGTCGACTACGTCTATGATTACGCCTATCTATATGATGGCCTTACCTTCAGCATTGCTTCGTTGCTCTTTAGCTTCCAAATCTATGGCGATTTTGCGGGTTACTCGCTCATCGCCATTGGGGCAGCTCGTATAATGGGCTTTGACCTTATGGAGAATTTCCGTCGCCCGTACTTCGCTACGGATATCGTCGAGTTCTGGCGGCGCTGGCACATTTCCCTTTCCACGTGGTTTCGTGATTACCTTTACTATCCCCTCGGGGGGAATCGACGGGGGTGGCTTCGCACCTACGTAAACCTTCTGGTAACCTTCCTCGTCAGTGGCATATGGCATGGGGCGAATTGGACATTCATCCTGTGGGGAGCGTTGCACGGGGTACTTGAAGTGTTCAATCGGGTATTCCGCCTACGTATTACCCCTGGCTCGGGCGTGTTCCGGTTTCTTGGGGTTGCCCTCACATTCTGCACGGTAAGCCTCGCCTGGGTGTTTTTCCGCTCGCCGGATATCGAGTTCTCACTATCTTTTTTGCGGAAGATATTCACTGATTGGCGGGAACCGTACATGCCGCTAGAACTCTACATCCCGCTCATGTCCATCGCCTTGTTGCTATTCAAGGAGCTGAAGGATGAGGCCGGCTGGGAAATACATTTTCTGTCCTCAAAATCCTACCCAGTGAGGATGGTTTCCTCGGTAGTGCTCCTGCTGATTATTCTACTCTTTGGTCAGCTCAATAGCTCTCAGTTCATCTATTTCCAATTCTAAATATATGAGACGCCTCGGTCGGTCTATCGTCATCTTCCTCACCTTATTTCTCGCTGGCAATGCTATTTTGGGGTGCTTGCTTGACCTGGCACGCGACCGAACCCAAGACAGGGCGCACATCACCTCTAAGTTGCGGTATTTGAGGGACAGCGTGGATGCCGAGCTGATATGTATAGGTACCTCGCGTACGCTTTACCACTGCGTTCCGCAGGTGCTAGAAGATTCGCTCGGCTACTCGGTTTACAATGCCGGGATAAACAACTCGCAGGAGATATATAGCCAGTGGTTCGTGTTGAACCTCATCCTGTCTCATCATACCCCCAAGCTGATTCTCCTGGATCTCTATGACCGCGATTTTCCCATAGAACCTGGTTGGACTCCCTTCGCACGTAATGGTTTCTTCTCCCCTTTCATGGGTACGAACGATTCGGCGGATGTTATATTCCATGCGGCAGGTGATTACTGGTATTATCGTTTCTCAAGTGGGTATCGTTACAATACTCGTGCGATGGAAATCATTGAGGGGCTGTGGCTACGAGGTGACGAGCGCTACTACGATAGAGGTTTTACCTATCGTGGTAAGCGGAAGTATGATGAGTTACCCTACCCTTCCGAGCGCTTTGGACCGGTGGATTCTGCGAAAATACGGTATATCAAACGATTTGCAGACCTGTGTAAGAGGAGTGGTATCAACCTAGTATTAACGGTAGCCCCAGTATACAAGGATTTTGGCGAAGGGGCTTTCGCCCCGCTTGCCCAGATGGCTGAAGAGATGGGGATTCCTTTTTTGAATTACTATGAGCGCAAGCTCTTCCATGATTCCACCGACTACTTTAACGACTATATGCACTTGGATAGTGCTGGAGCAGTAGCCTATTCCCGAGTATTGGCCAGCGACTTAAGAAAGCTTGGCTTTGGTCGGTAGCTGTGACATCCATAGTGCCCCCATTCCCGTTCTTAATCGTACCTTTGTCCACTACATAGGTGCGATCAATCCACGTATATGAACATCGCAATCATCGGAACAGGCTACGTTGGCCTTGTAACTGGAGCATGCTTTGCCGAACTCGGAATACATGTCGCCTGCATAGACAGCGACCAGGCTAAGATTGATGCCCTTAGGCAGGG
This sequence comes from Bacteroidota bacterium, assembly GCA_002748015.1. Classification (GTDB taxonomy): domain Bacteria; phylum Bacteroidota; class Bacteroidia; order Bacteroidales; family CAJPTX01; genus Bacteroides_D. Next base: position 2,901 of record PDRH01000106.1, read on the forward strand.
CGTAATCCCCATCTATGAGCCCCGCTTAGAGACCATCGTCAGGCGCAATACGCGGGCTGAGCGCCTCTGGTTTACCACCCGCTTGGATGAGGCCCTCCCCAGCTCCGACCTCATCTTCATCGCTGTGGGGACACCGCCGGACGAGGACGGGGCCGCGGACCTCTCCCACGTTTTTGAGGTCGCGCGGGCCATCGGGCAGCAGATTGATGCATACAAGCTCATCGTCACCAAGAGTACCGTCCCCGTAGGCACTGCCGAGCGCGTGCGGGAGACCATTCTGCATGAGCTGCAACAGCGGGGCTTAGATCTAGAGTTTGACGTGGCCTCCAACCCGGAGTTCCTCAAGGAGGGCGATGCTGTCGACGACTTCATGAAGCCAGACCGGGTGGTCGTTGGCGTTGATTCGCCCCGCGCCCGGGAACTAATGACCAGCCTCTACAAGCCCATGCTGCTGAATAACTTCCGCGTCCTCTTCATGGATATACCATCGGCCGAGATGACGAAGTACGCGGCCAATGCGATGCTGGCTACACGTATTAGCTTCATGAACGACATAGCCAATCTGTGCGAGCGAGTAGGGGCAGATGCGAACATGGTGCGCCTGGGCATCGGTAGCGACACCCGAATAGGTAAGAAGTTTCTCTACCCGGGCTGTGGCTACGGGGGGAGCTGCTTCCCGAAGGATGTAAAGGCCCTCATGCAGACTGGTCGGGAGAACGGATACCCCATGCGTGTGCTCGAGGCGGTGGAGGCGGTGAATGATGACCAGAAGCGCATCCTCTTTCGGAAGTTCAGCGACTTCTATGCTAACGAACTCATAGGTAAGCGAGTCACCGTCTGGGGACTTTCCTTCAAGCCTGGCACTGACGACATGCGTGAGGCCCCCTCCCTGGTGCTCATCGATGCCCTCCTGCGTGAGGGATGCCAGGTCTGCGTATATGACCCCGTCGCCATGGAGGAGGCGAAGCGCAGGCTCGGTGATACCGTATCCTATGCCAAGGATATCTACGATAGCGCATTGAGCGCCGATGCGATCTTTCACGTGACGGAGTGGAAGGAGTTCCGCATGCCCAATTGGGAGGTTATACGTCGCTCCATGCGTAAACCGCTAATTATAGATGGCCGTAATGTCTTTGACCCGGACCAGCTCGGGGGCTTTACCTATCTTCATGTCGGCTAGCGTCCCCTCTATCGACGCTCTCAAAGCGACTATTTTGGCTCTTGAACTCCGGTACGAGGGCTTTCATCTTTGCCACAATCTCATACTCTCCCAGCGAGGGTAGCTCGTCGAGTAGGCTATTTATCCCGGACTGCAGGCTTGCGTAATCAAGCCGCTTCTGGCGAGCTCGTAGGATTTTTGGGTGGTGCGTCGGTAGGTTGTTCTCATCATCGGCCAGCACCTCCTCGTAGAGCTTTTCTCCCGGGCGTAGGCCAGTTATCTCGATCCGTATGTCCTGGTTGGGTATTAGCCCCTTGAGGAAAATCATGCGTTCTGCCAGCTTGAGGATCTTCTGCGGCTTGCCCATATCGAAGACGTAGATCTCGTTCGCATCACCAATTGCGCCGGCCTCTAGCACCAGCTGGCAGGCCTCGGGAATGGACATGAAGTAGCGGATAATCCCCGCATGCGTAACCGTCACCGGCCCCCCCGCCTCTATCTGCTTGGTGAAGCGCTGAATGACAGAGCCGTTTGACCCCAGCACGTTCCCAAAGCGCGTGGAGATGAACTTGGTGCGGTCGGATGGTAGGGACTGCACGTAGAGCTCGCAGAGCCGCTTGGTGGCCCCCATCACGTTGGTCGGGTTTACCGCCTTGTCCGTGCTGACCATCACGAACTTGTCAACGCCGTACTCTATCGAGGTGTCGGCCAGCAGCTTCGTCATCCGCACGTTGTTCTCCACCGCTTCGTAGGGGTTGTTCTCCATCATCGGGACATGCTTGTACGCTGCGGCATGGAAAACCGTTTCTGGGCGGAGGCTATCAAATATGCGACGCACCAATGCGCCATCTGTACCGCTCCCGATAATCAGCTCAAAGTCGAAGAAGCCAAGCTCCTCTTTCAGCTCCAGGTCAATCTCGTATAGGGGGGTCTCGGCCTGGTCGAAGAGCACTATCCGCTTCGGCTGAAAGCCCACCACCTGGCGTACAATCTCGCTCCCGATGCTGCCGGCCGCCCCAGTAATCAGCACCACCTTGTCGCGGATGTACGTGCTGATGTTATCCTTGCTAAGGCGTATGGGGGGGCGCATCAGCAGCTCGTTCACGTCAATGGGCTTGAGCGCCTCGAAGTTCTTCTTACCCTCCATCCAGTCGGTCAGGTTGGGCGCCGTATATACCACTACCTTTTCCCGAAGGCTGGTGTCTATGAGCTGGTTCCGTAGATCCATATCCTCAAGAACATTACAGATAATCAGGCGCTCTACATCCTTGGATTTCAGAACCCCCTCTAGCTCCTCAATGCCGTAGAGGCGTACGCCAAAGTACCTCTTCCGCGTTGCCCCACGGTCTAGCAGTATAATGCCCCGCACGGACATCCGCCCATCCTGCTGGTAGCGCACCAGGTCGAACACGTTGCGTACCTCCGTCTCGTTCCCCACCAGCAGGAGGTTCGTCGCCGCTTTCGAGGGGGGACCCGCCGTCGAACGTCTGTACCAGTCCAGGATGAGCGATATCCCCACTCGCTCGGCAATCAGCGCAAAGCTCAGCAGGATGTAGTCGATGAGTAGCACCCCACGGCTTATCGGCAGGGCCAATGCCTCCCGCACCACCAGCGCCAAGAGCGCGCTAGACACAGTGGCCAGCAGAATACGTAGGTAGTCGCTGGAGCTGCTAAAGCGTATGATGCTATCGAAGGTGCGGAAGATGAAGAAGAACAGCACCTGCAGGGGGACAAGCAGGAGCAGAGCCTCCCAAAGCTCCGTATTCCAGAACTCCTGGGTCAACTCAAAGTCAAAGCGAATCACGAAGGCTACGCCCAGCGACACGACGCAGATCATTGCGTCAAGCAGAAAGATAACAATCCTTGATGTATACTTATCGCTCACCGACATATCCTAGGGGCTTGAGAACGCTACT
>PDRH01000087.1 GCA_002748015.1 Bacteroidota bacterium
GGCAGCCCCTCTTCGCGCACGTCAACCTGGTGAAGGGCGAGCGGTCAGCCCTGGCGGAACTCGCCAGCGACCTACTCTAGCAGAAGCAATAACTAGCATCGGATATACAAGCATGCGTTCAGCAAGTAGTACATCGCGGCAAGCAGCCCTACTGGTGGCTGCTTGCCTTTTTACCCTAGGTGCCCTGGGCGCCCCGTCGCCCGAGGACAAGAAGATAGCCAAGGCGCAGCAGCGGCTCGAGCAGATGATGGGTCGCCTGCAGCGGCAGAATGTCGTGGTAATGCGTGCCGATTCGGTCTACCAGCTACGCCTCAAGGTGGCCGAGGCCGCCCGCGATTCCATCCGCAGCATACGCAAGCAGCAGGAAGAGACGCAAAAGGCGAATTTCTACGAGGAGAAGGAGCAGTGGGAGGCCTTCAGCAAGGTGGAGAAGAAGAGCAAGGATAAGAAGCAGGTGGACTCAGCCTGGCGCGTGTACGAAAAGTTCAAGAAGCGCATGGAGGCGCAGGAGAAGGATTTCTTCCGCCGGCAACGTAGGGCCGACAAGACGCTGGCCAATGCGGAGAAGGCCCTCTACAAGGCCCAGGATGCGCTGGCTAAGGTGCAGCACGAAATCCTGAAAGTCAAAGAGGCCATGGCCGCCGCCGAGCTGGAAATAAGCAAGGCCAAGGAGGATAAGGCCAAGCGCATAGCGACCGAGGAGAAGAAGGTCAAGGAGGCCAAGGCCAAGGAGGAGGCGCGTAAGAAGAAGGAGGCAGAAAAGGCCAAGGAGAAGGAGAAAAAGGAGAAGCAGAAGAGCAAAAAGCTAAGCAAGAAGGAGAAGGAGAAGCAAAAAAAGCAAGAGGAGAAGCTCAAGAAGCAGAAGGAGCGCGAAGCGAAGAAGCATACCAAGGAGGAGGAGAAGAAGGACCTATTCGAGGAGAAGGCCCTGAGGGATCTCCAGAAGCTAGAGGAAAAGAAGAAACGGGAGGAGAAGAAGGCCAGGGAGAAGGAAAAAAAGGCCAAGGAGAAAGAGCTGCAGAAGCAGAAGAAACTAGAGGAGAAGGAGCGCGAACGGCAGAAAAAGCTGAAGGAGAAGGAGAGGGAAAAGCAGAAGAAGGCGCAGAAAAAGCTGGAGGAGAAGGAGAAGAAACGCCTGAAGAAGGAGGCAGAGAAGGAGAAGAAGCGGAGAAAGAAAGAAGCGGAGAAGGAGAAGAAGCGTAGGAAGAAGGAGGCAGAGAAGGAGAAGAAGCGCAGAAAGAAAGAAGCGGAAAAGGAGAAGAAGCGGAAAAAGAAGGAGGCAGAGAAGGAGAAGAAGCGCCGCGAGAAGGAGAGGAAGATGCGCGAGAAGGAGGAGAAGATGAAGGCCAAGGAGAAGGAGAAATAGCAAGAGCGGGGATATAGAACCATACGTGGGAAGCGTTCCCGTGCAGTAGCGAGCAGGTAGCCCGTAGGGGTGTCTACTCCCTGGGTCGCTGATACGATATAACAAGGGCTAGCAATGATAAGAGTACCAGCACTCCAGGACTATCTCACCTACCTCTTCACGGGGATGGGCTGCGAGTACGACCACGCACGTGCGATGGCCGAGTCGATGGTGGTGGCAGATCTCCGCGGTGCGCATACCCACGGTCTGGCCCGGCTGCGTGACTACCAGATTCTGGCCGACCTGCAGAAGGTGAACGTATGCCCCGACATCAGGATAACCTACCAGAGCCCCTCAACGGCAACCGTGGATGGCGATAATGGTTTCGGCCCGGTGGTGGCCAAGTTCGCCATGGACACCGCCATAGAGAAGGCCCGGCATGCGGGTACGGGCTGGGTCGCTGTTCGAGGTAGCTCGCTCTTCGGCATTGGGGTCTACTTCGCACGCCTCGCCCTGGAGAACGACATGGTCGGCGTGGTCATGACCAACGGGCAACCCATCATGGCCCCGGTCAACGGCACATCCAAGATGCTGGGGGTCAACCCGATTAGCGTTGCCATCCCAGCTACGCGCAATCCACCCCTGATCTACGACTTCGCAACGGCCCCGGTCACCAAGAGTAAGCTCGAGGCCCTAGTGCAAAAGGGCAGGTCTATACCAGACGGACTGCTGCAGGATGCCATCGGCAAACCCACGAACGATGCGAGCACCATCGGCCGGGGGGGGGCTATACGCCCGCTAGGTGGGGATGTGGACCACGGCGGCCACAAGGGTTTCTGCATCGCATCGCTGGTGGACATCTTCTCCTCCCTATTCAGCGGGGCGAACTACGGTCCCTTCGTCCCGCCGGAAGTCGCCTACCTCCCCATCGCCGCCCAGCAGATGGCCAACGGCGTGGGGCACTTCGTGGGGGCCATGCGCATAGATGCCTTCCGCCCGGCTGCGGACTTCAAGGCCGCCATGGACGAGTGGATAGACACCTTCCGCGATGCCAAGGGCAAGGACGGCACGCCTGGCATCATACTACCCGGGGAGCAGGAGGAGAAGCTCGAGCAACAGGGGCTGAAGCTCGGCCTGAAGTACTCACCCCAGCTGGTGGCGGAGGTCAATCGCGTAGCCGAGACCCTCGAGCGGGAACCCATGCCCTACGACCCGGATTAGCATCCCGGCCCCCCTCCCCCACCCCGCTCGGATTTATACTACTCGCCATTCTAGGCTTACAGTGCGGCACTATACCTAGGAGTACCTAACCCCCATGCGCCAGGTTTTGCGAATATGCGCCGAGCAAGTAGCCCGTAGCAGCAGTCGATGCGGCACATCGCAATAAAGCGAGTTAGGGTTCGCTGATGAATGGGGGAAATCCGTCCGGTTTTCGCTACCTTTGCCCCCAGTGCAACATCAAGCGAGTGCCACTGCTATCCTACATAGCGACCTTCTCACCAAAGCCCGAAGCATGGATAAACACACAGACCCACTCAGCCGCGAGGAGCTAGCCCAGCTCACCACCGCCTACCTACAGAAGCCCCAGGGCGACGACAAGCGCCACTGGCGTAGTGCCCTCAGGCGGCTCGTTGCGGAGCTGAAAGAGCAGCTGCAGAGCACGGAGCAGGGCCGAAGGTCCAGAGCCTACCGCAACAGCGGCGAGGACCTTGAACGCACGGGTTGCATCCTAAAAGCATTGCTAGATTGCGCAGCCACCGACCTAGAGCTGAAGGTGTTCTACTACCCCGCCAGCAAGGGTGAAGAGCGCCAGATTAAGCGCATGGACTACCGCCTCGCCGGGCAGCTAGTCCTACGCCTCAGCCACTACGGTCCCCACTTCCGCCCCTTCTTCGGCGGGAGCTATACCCAGGACGACCTCATCTTCTCCCTCGATCTCCTGCAGCTCCTCCTACCCCGCTACGCGCGCTTCTGCCTAGAGGGGGCCTTGGCGCTGGGCGAGAAGAAGCACGAGAAGGTCAAGGAGGAGAAGATACGCAACGTGGCTACAGGGAGCGTCGGCGTCATGGCCCAGAGCCTCCTGGCCGCCAAGGGCTACGCCCACCACCTAAGTAGCGAGCAGAAGAGCGAAGTACTCCAGGTGCGCCTGAGTGAGCGGCAGCGCGCTGAGTTCCGCCTCCCCTACAGCAGCTTCGTCCAGAAGGCGGGCCACCTCCTCCCCACCCTCGACATGCTCGAGAACCTACTGCGGGAAAGCCCCTTCCCCGTGGGCGTAGGATACATCCGCCAGATCAGCTGGGGCAACACGCAACATCGGGAGCTTTCCTACCACGAGGGGGACAATAACCCGACGATACAGGGGCATCAGCTCGAAACGTTCAAACGCCTAGAGGAACTCTTCCAGCCCAACCCCATGAGCTATCTCCGCTACCTACCCAGGTATACGAAAGAGCAGCTCGACCAGCTTGCAGGGCAGACCCTTCCCGGCCTCGAGCAATCCGTAGAGTCCCGTAGCTACAGGGGCGTCCCCACCATCGCCTACTCGCAGCAGGGGGAATGCTTCCTCCGCGTAACTGAGGATAGCATACGCCTGCGGAGCTGGTACGGCTGGCGTATCATCATGTCCTACGACCCCAGGAGCTACCGCTTTATGCATAGCAAGCAGCAGGTCCTACCCCTCCCTCCCTTCGAGTGGCTGCAAGAGATGATCCCCCGCCTCGCCAACTTCGCCCTCGAGCGGGCGAGGCTACCCATATCCCCCCTGCAGCAGGACATCCAGCACCGCCGGCACGTCCAGCAAGAGCTGAAACGCATCATCCCCCCCATGATGGAGGCTGCCGGCGAGAAGTACGCCCTCGAACTACCCGATAGCTGGGCGGATTACCCCGCCAGGCTACACGTATACGTCAATACCCGCCGAGCTATCACCCTCCACATCAGCTACACCCAGGCGGACGGCATAGCGGAGCGCGTGGAACAGGCCCTTCAGCTCGCACGTAGCACCATGGCCAAAGCCCCCATGGCCTTCCAGCTGCACTACAGCGAGAGCGATAAGACCATCTGGACAGAGCCCTAGCCAGCGAGTCCTCCTCCCCCAGGTTTGCAAACCCCGGGAATTTGGGTTACCTTTGCCTACAAGCATTACCAATAGACCGATTAGCCCGAAGAAGCGCATGGATCAGAAGCGATACCACAGCCCACAGGAGACGCTCTACATCACCCTCGAGAAGGGCATAACCAAGGAGAAAACACCCCTCGTGCCGCAGATGCTGCTGGCCATCCTCGCCGGTGCGTTCATCGCCCTGGCGGCGGCGGGTTCCAATATGGCCGCCTACGGGCTGTGGCTCAATCCAGAAACCTACGGGCTGGGAAAGCTAGTCGCCGGGGCCATCTTCCCCATAGGCCTCATGCTTGTGCTACTGGCTGGGGCAGAGCTATTCACGGGGAACAACCTCCTAATCATCGCCCTGGCTGACGGCCAGATAACCCTCCCCCGCATGCTCCGCAACTGGGGCGTGGTCTACCTCGGTAACTTCGTCGGATCCCTGCTGATCGTTGTGCTCATCATCCTCTCTGGCCAGCTCCATGCCGGGGGTAACCTCCTGGGTGGGGCGACCATCAAGATAGCCGCCTCCAAGGTCTCGCTGGCCTTCCTCCCAGCCATCGCACTCGGCATACTCTGCAACTGGCTCGTATGCCTGGCCGTATGGCTCGCCTACGCCGCCACCGACATGGCGGGCAAAATCCTGGCCATCTTCTTCCCCATCCTCCTCTTCATCACCTCCGGCTTCGAGCATAGCGTGGCCAACATGTACTATGTACCGGCCGGCATACTCGCCCGCGAGAATCCCGCCTACGCCGCCGCCTCCGAGCTTCCCCCCGAGATACTGGCACGGATCACCTGGCCAAACTTCCTCCTCCATAACCTCCTCCCGGTTACCATAGGCAATATCATTGGTGGCACGGTTTTCGTTGGCCTGGTCTACTGGTTGGCCTACCGGAAACCCGCAAAGCCCTAGAGCATACCCCAGAAGGAGGATAAAACGATAGACCGCAGAGGGAGGCAAAGAAGAACAAATAGGGAATACAGCCATGCGCAGCAAGCTACTGCTATACCTCGCCATCCTCATCACCTGCACTACCACAAGCCTGCACGCCCAGACCATCGTAGTGCGCGATGCCCAGCTAAGGGTAATAGCCCGCATGGACGGCAAGACCGTACGGGACGATCAGAACAAACTCCTAGGGCTCATAGACGGCAATACTATACGCGACGGCAACCTATCCGTACTCGGGCGCATGGACGGGGATGCGCTACGCGACCGGAGCCTCAGCATCCTAGTACGAATGAACGGGAATAGCATGGTGGACAACACCGGTACGCACGTCGCCACCTTCGACCGCGGACGGCTCTACGACCGCAGGGGGAGCGTCATTGCACGCTGGGACGGCACGCTCACCAGGGAGCAACGCTTCGCCTTCATGGCCGTATTCTTCCGGGAAACAGAGTAAGCCAAGGTAAGGAGACAAGCAAGATTGATATCTAACGGTGGGTAGCTCCCGTTAGATATTGCCCTATTCGCCATTCTAGGCATGCGACGAGCCGCAATGCCTACGGGCAG
>PDRH01000088.1 GCA_002748015.1 Bacteroidota bacterium
AAGGGTAAGATATGGAGCAAGCACAAGCGGGAACGCTAACCCTCTGGTCGGCCTACCTCCCGCCGGTGGACTACCTCTACGCCCTGTCGCAGCACGAGCGGGTGGAGATAGAAATCGGCGAGACCTACGCCAAGCAGAGCTACCGCAACCGCTGCGAGATAGTCGGTGCACAGGGTCTGCAACCGCTGAGCATCCCGGTGAAGCGCCCGGAGGGCAACCATACGCCCACCCGCGAGGTGCTGGTGGACTACTCCACCCCGTGGGCGCGGGTACACCTCGGGGCGATACGCGCGGCCTACGGTAAGTCCGCCTACTTCATCCACTACTACGATGAGCTGGCGGGGATAATCCTCTCAGGGGAAGAGCGGCTCTGGCGACTGAATGCCCGACTCCTGGAGTTCTTACTACAGATCCTCAATGTGGACACGCAGGTAATGTACCTGGAGGACTACCAGGCAGAGCGAGCGGGCGATGCGCGGGCAGCCTACCACCCCAAGCGACTGCGAGCCGTGCAGGGGGAGTACTACCAGGCGTTCGGCGAGCGGCACGGCTTCGTGGGGAACGCCTCAGGGCTAGACCTGCTGATGAACGAGGGGCCCGGGGGGCTGGTGGGATTGACCAGCGCCAGGTAGAGGACACATGCCAGATGGTTAGAATCAAAAAGGGTTCTCCCCACCGGAATGAGGAGAACCCATGTACCCTACCGTAGAGGTCGCTCTAAGGGTAGCGTAGCTATAGATGCCGGAACCGACTAGGGTTGTGCGACAATTCGGAAGCCCATGGTGCGGTTGCGGATGTTGCGCTCGTTCCTATCGCCACGGTCGGTGCCCCGGCATCCTACGGCATCGAAGTGCCAGCGACCGCCACGGGATACGTAGTACCTACCCGAAGTGGGGCCAGTGGGGTCGGTTACGGTCTCGTCATCCTTGCCCTTGCATTGGCCGTAGTAGTCGGTGCTATAGTAGTCGAGGCACCACTCCCATACGTTACCGTACATGTCGTATAGTCCGAAGGCATTGGGCTTCTTGGTGGCCACGGGGTGCGTTGCTCCGGTAGATTCGGGTTCGCCGTACCATCCGTAGTTGGGCAGGTTCTTCTTGGTCATCTGCTCGCCCCCCTCGCCTAGGCCGTAGGATTCGGGGCTACCTGCGCGGCAGGCGTACTCCCACTGCGCCTCCGTGGGGAGGGAGACCTTGTTGCCGACCCACCTGCAGAATGCCTGGGCATCCTCGTAGGAGACGCAAACCACGGGCTGGTCAGGTTGCTTGAACTTAGCTGGTAGACCGGGGTAGTTGGCGCCGCTATTCTTGACCTTTTTCCACACGATGCCCCCCTTGGCCTTCATGGCGGATAGGAATTGGTTGTACTGGGCGTTGGTCACCTCGGTAGCGCTCATCCAGTAGGTGGAGAGCTTTACCTTGTGCTGGGGTTTCTCATCGCTAAAGGCTGCTAGGTCGTTATCGGGGCTCCCCATGAGGAATTCGCCACCATCGATTTTCACCCATCGAATCCCGAGGGCAGCAGGGGTCTTCGGGGACTTGGCGAGCGAGAGGCTCCCCCCTCCGATAAAGAGCGTGAGCATAAGGCCCAGGGTCAACAATTTTTTGTACGTCATAGTCTACGAGATTTAAGTTCCTAGCAATAGCGCTACGGACACAAAGGTAAGATTTTTGCGCAATGATTATCCGTTATATTAGGGTAAATCGCTTTTTTATGGGCATTACTTTCGGGATGGTCCTGCTTGGCTCGAGGTGGCAGGGTTAGCCCCAGGTGGCGGTTTCCGATTTTCTTTCTACCTTTGCGGGGTTATGATTATCCTCAAGGGGCTCCTTACAATACTGGGGCGCTACGTGGCGTTCCTCGGGCAGGTGGTCAAGAAGCCTGGCCACTGGCGCATATTCCTCTCGCGGCTGGTGGATGAGGTGTTTTTGCTGGTGGTCAAGTCCACGTGGATAGTAGCCGTGGTCTCCCTCTTCGTGGGGGCGGTACTGACCATCGAGCTGACCTACAACGCGGCGCACCCCATGCTCCCCATCTTCACCATCGGTGTAGCCACGCGGGACATGATACTGCTGGAGTTTAGCTCTACGGTTATCGCCCTGGTGCTGGCCGGCAAGGTGGGCGGTAGCATCGCCTCGGAGATAGGCACCATGCGGATCACCGAGCAGATAGATGCGCTGGAGGTCATGGGGGTCAACTCGGCCTCCTTCCTGGTACTACCGAAGGTTACGGCGACGGTGTTCTTCTTCCCCCTGCTGACCATCATGAGCTTCATCATCGGTATAATCGGTGGTGGTCTGGCTGGCCACTTCACGGGGGTCATCATGGCGGCCGACTTCATCGAGGGCATCCAGAGCTTCTTCAAGCCATGGTACATCACCTTCACGCTGGTGAAGATGTCGGCCTACGGCTTCGTCATAGCCACCATCCCTGCCTTCTGGTCGTACTACGTGCAGGGGGGCTCGCTGGAGGTGGGGCGGGCCAGCACGCGGGGGGTGGTCGATAGCAGCATCGCCCTGCTAATCCTCAACTTCGTTATCACGCAAATGTTCTTCGGATGATAGAGGCCGTAGACCTAGTCAAGCATTTTGAGGAGCGCACGGTGCTCAAGGGGATTAATGCGCACTTCGAGCGAGGGAAGACCAACCTGGTAATCGGGAAGAGCGGCTCGGGTAAGACGGTCATGATTAAGCTGCTCTCGGGCTTGCTGCAGCCGGATGGGGGGCAGATCCTCTTCGAGGGGGAGAACGTGCCGGACCTCTCGCTCAAGGACAAGCAGCGCATACAGCGCGAGACGGGGATGATATTCCAGAACGGTGCGCTCTTCGACTCCATGAGCGTGGGCGAGAACGTGGGCTTCCCCCTGCGCATGTTCACAAAGTTGGGGCGCAAGGAGATACAGATGCGGGTGGAGGAGTGCCTCGAGCGGGTGGATTTGGCCAACACCATGCACCTCTACCCCTCAGAGCTAAGCGGGGGGATGCGCAAGCGGGTGGCCATAGCCCGGGCCATTGCCCCCAAGCCGAAGTACCTCTTCTGCGATGAGCCAAACTCGGGGCTGGACCCCACAACGGGGCTTCTCATAGATAGCCTGATACACAACCTGACGCACGAGTTCGACATAACGACCATCGTTAACACGCACGACATGAACTCCGTGCTGGCCATCGGCGACACGGTGGTCTTCCTCTACGAAGGGCAGCTGGCCTGGCAGGGAACGGGCGAGGAGGTGCTGACGAGCGACAACGAGCTACTCAACGCCTTCGTCTTTGCTACCCCCATGGCCCAGAAGGTCAAGCAGCTACACGAGGAGAGGAGCTAGAAACCACAACTCTATATACCTATTTGCCATTTCTGGGCATGCGGCAAGCCGCTATGCCTAAGGGCAACCTGCTACCCAATGCGACGGATTATGCGGATTTACGCAGAGGAGGTTGCTAGGATGGGGTGCTAGAAGGAAAGAATGGGGACACTCCCCTACTCCACCCCGCGCTTGGCGCAGAAGGCCTCCAGGCCACATTCGCCGCACTTAGGGCTACGGGCCAGGCATATGTAGCGCCCGTGGAGGATAAGCCAGTGGTGCGCCTTCGACCAGTATTCCCGTGGTATGTGGCGGGTAAGCTGCCGCTCAGTCTCATCAGGGGTCTTTGCCCCTCGGGTAAGCCCTATGCGCCTGGCCACGCGGAAAACGTGGGTATCCACCGCAAGGGCTGGCTCATCGAACATTACCGATAGTACTACATTGGCGGTCTTTCGCCCCACACCGGGGAGGGAGGTGAGGGATTTGTGGTCCTGGGGGACCTCCCCCCCGAAGTTGGCCACCAGCTGTTCGGCCATTCCCTTGAGATGCTTGGCCTTGGAGTTGGGGTAGGAGCAGGAGCGCACGTAGGACAGTATGTCCTCCACGCTAGCCTGCGCAAGATGTCCTGCCGTTGGATAGGCCTCGAAGAGGGCGGGGGTCAGGAGGTTGACGCGCACATCGGTGCACTGGGCGGAGAGGATAACGGCTACAAGCAGCTCATAGGCATTGCTGAAGTTCAGCTCGCTCTCGGGGTTGGGGTTGGCCTCCAGGAAGTAGTCTATGACAGCCTGGTAGCGTTCGGCAAGCAGCATGGTGCTAGCGGATTTTGGTGAATATGCGTGACCAGCGGATGCCGCCCATGGGCGAGGAGGACATCCAGACGAGCACGGCCTTACCTACGACGTGGTCCTCCGGGACGAAGCCCCAGAAGCGGGAGTCTAGCGAGTGGTGCCGGTTGTCGCCCATCATCCAGTAGTAGTCCATGCCAAAGGTATAGCTTTCCACCCGCTGCCCATCGATGATGATGGCGGTATCGCGCACCTCGAGCCTATGCCCCTCGTAGCACTCTATGATGCGCCGGTAGAGGGGAAGAGTTTCGAGGGTAAGGGGAACGGTTACGCCCCGCTTGGGAATGACCAGCGGGCCAAACTCGTCCTCCGTCCAGCGGTAGTACGGGGAGTGGGGGAAGATGTACTTCTGCATCTGCGCCCAAGAGTTGTCCACGTACTGCTCGGTGGCCAGGATGTTGGGGAGCTTCTCGAGGCGCGCCTTCATGCTCTGGGTAAGGGGTAGCATGTAGCGGGCGTCGGCCTGGCTATAGAGGCGGTCGTTGGGGTAGATCTCCATCTCGTCCAGGATACGGGGGTTGATGGGTACGCCGTTGGTCTGCAGGTAGTAGGAGTACTGCTGGCCGGGGAAGTGGCGCTGCTTCTGCCCGTTGATGTATACCTGGCCGTGGACTATGCGGAGGGTGTCGCCGGGGATGGCCACGCAGCGCTTGATGTAGTTCTCGCGGTGGTCAACGGGGCGCACGAGGAGGTTGAAGTTCTGGTGTATGTAATCCCTCCCCAGCTCGCGGCACATGGCGTAGTAGCTCCGCTCGGGGTACTCGGCGATGACCGTATCGCCCTCGGGGAACTGGAAGACCACCACGTCGTTGCGCTCCACGTCCCCGAAGCCGGCCCGCCTATCGTAGTCGAACTCTAGGAGGCGGGTGTAGGAGGGCGTGGACTCGGTGAAGGGCAGGGTGTGCTGCACGAAGGGGAAGCTGACGGGCGTGTTGGGCATCTTGGGCCCGTAGGCAACCTTGGAGACGAAGATGTAGTCGCCGACCAGGAGGGTCTTCTCCATGGAGCCGGAGGGTATCTTGAAGGCCTCGAAGAGGAGGAGGCGTATGAGCAGGGCGGCTATGCCCGCAAACAGGAGGGCATCTATCCACTCCACGAGGGCGGACTGCCGCTTGACACCCTTCTTTCGCCAGAAGAGCCAGTGCACCCGCTTGGACACATAGAAGTCGTAGACTATCGGCAGACCCAAGAGCCACCAGTAGCCCCCCGTCCATATCACCACCAGCACGTACACCAGGGCCACCAGCGCGAAGCGACCGTAGCGCCGCAGGAAATCAGCAAGCTTCTCCATCGTATTGTATTAGCGGGGCAAAGGTAGGGAAAGTGGGGGAAATGCAAGAAGGAAAAAATCCCCGCTTTCGCGGGGATAAGGCAAAAGAGACTGTGGAAGCTAGGGGGCAACGGGGGCTACTATGCGGAAGCCCACAAGGCCGATACGTTCTGTGGGGTGCCCATACCCCCGGAAGGCACTCCTACAGGCCGCGCTTTCATTGAGCCAGCTACCACCACGCAGCATGCGCGACTCCCCAGCATCCGAACCCCTGGGATTCTCCACTGAGGCGCCTTCTGTACCCTTGCAGCTCTGGTAGTAGCCCTCGCCGTACCAGTCGGAGCACCATTCGCAAACACTCCCATGCATATCGTAGAAGCCAAAGGCGTTCGCCCTGTTCTTCCCATCCTTCCCGACGGGATGCGTGCCCCCCGTAAAGTCATCCTCACCGTACCAAGCGTAGTTGGCAAGGGTTTCCCTTACTATCTGCTGTCCATCCTCCCCCAAGCCATAGGCTTCGCTGCTA
>PDRH01000089.1 GCA_002748015.1 Bacteroidota bacterium
ACCCTCAACGGCAACGAGACCCTTACCCTAACCTTCGACTACCTCGGCGAGACCCCGCCGGCATACACCTACCGCCTCCTACACTGCGACAGGCGCTGGAACAGCTCCGAGCTCCCCCCCTCCACCTACCTAAACGGCTACGAGACCAACGCCCTACCCCACCCACGCACCTCCATGGCCACCCAGCAAACCTACTACCACTACCATCTCCAGATCCCAAACCACGACACGCAACCCACCCTCTCCGGCAACTACATCCTACAAGTACTAGACCCAGACGACGAGCACATCGTCCTCCAGAAGCGCTTTGCCCTCGTAGAACCCCTTATCCCCATCCTGGCCAAAATCACCCAGGTCACCGGAGCCAAATCCCGCACACACCAGCGCATAGAGGCCCAGCTTGACTATTCACCCCTCGGCCAATTCATCGCCCCACGAGACCTCCACCTCCTCGTCCGCCAGAACTGGTACGGAAGCTGTACGCAGGAGCTCAACCTCGCTGGCTACACCGGTACTACCACCCTACGCTATGGGCGCATAGGACAGGGTATGTTCCCTGGCGCCAACGAGTGGCGAACCCTCGACCTCCAGCAGCTCTACGGCAATCACCAGAACTACCAGGACGTGCGCAACGCGGACGGAGAATTCCACGTGCAGCTATACACCGACAAGCCCCTCTCCCCCATTCACCACCTCACGCACCAGGAAGACCTCAATGGCTACCCCGCCATCGGCTACACCGGCGACTGGCGAACCCTCTACGCCCAGGGCAGTAGCTCCAAACACTCACCCCTGGAAAGCGACTACGCCTGGGTCTACTTCGCCCTCACCAACCAGCTCACCCACCTAAACGACACGATATACCTACAAATTGGTGGCCTATACGACAACCCCGGCATCCCCATGCGCTATAGCCACGAACGCCACCAGTACGAGGCCTCCCTCCGCCTCAAGCAGGGCGTATACAGCTACCGCTACCTCCTCGCCGATGACCTCACCCCCACCTGCAATCACCCCTACGCCACCGAAGCCTGCTTCTCCACCACCGAAAACACCTACAACCTCCTCCTCTACTACCGCCCCCCAGCCGCCACCTACGACAGGCTCATCGGCCACACCCTCATTTCCACCCACCCCTAGCCCATAACCAGCGTACCGCCGCGGTGGAGCAACCGCGCCAGCCACTGCGGAACCACGGCAGAACCCCTGCGAACGCCCATGGCTATCCCAACATACTAAAAGTGCCGCTAATCTCTACAGACTAGCGGCACTCCTACTGCTATGATTACGCCTCAGGATTGGCGAGAATCGTGGGCCCAGTTGGGCTTGAACCAACGACCACCTGATTATGAGTCAGGTGCTCTAACCAGCTGAGCTATGGGCCCTAGAGCATCACACGCCCTTAAAGAAACCTTCCCAGCCAACGCCCCAAGCGTTCCATTGCGACCGCAAAGGTACAACTATTTTCAGAAACACCAAACTCCGGCTCAAAATCCAGCGTACGAAAGAGGCTAATCAGCACACACCCGCACCAGCATCTCCCTGTACGAAGAGAAAATCTTGCTCTTCGACACGAAGCCCACGTACCGCCCCTGGTCCACCACCGGCAGATTCCACGCACCAGACTCCTCAAACTTCTTCATCACCGAATTCATCGGCTCATCAATCGTCAGAACCGCAGGGATACGAGTCATGAAATCACGCACACGGTAGCTATCGTACCGATCCGACTCAAACATCACGTGCCGAATGCTATCCAGCAGGACAATGCCCAGCAGCAAACCCTGCTGATTCACCACCGGGAAGATATTCCGATGTGACGCCGCCACATCCGCCACCAGCTCTCGCAGCGTATCCTCCGGATGCACCACTATCAAGTCCGTCTCTATCACATTCTGCACCTCTATCATCGTCAGCACCGTCTTGTCCTTGTGGTGCGTAATCAGCTCGCCCCGCGCCGCGAGCTGCTTCGTGTAGATGGAGTACTTCTCGAAGGCCGACACCGTGATGAAGGCCACAATCGCCGTAATCATCAGCGGAATGAGCAGCACATAACCCTCCGTCAGCTCAGCTATGAGGAAGATCCCCAGCAACGGGGCATGCATCACCCCCGCCATCGCTCCAGCCATGCCCACCAGCACGAAGTTAGCCTCGCCCACACCCGCACCGAAAACCATGTTCAGCAGGGCCGCCACAACGTAGCCCGCCACCCCCCCAATGAATAGCGAGGGGGCAAAAGAACCACCCACACCACCGGCACCCGTCGTCGCCGACATCGCAAAGACCTTCACCAGCACGAGTAGCAGCAAGGCAAGCACCATGAACCATTGGTTCCCAGCCACGAAGGCCAGCGGGCTATGCGCAAAGAGCTCCCGCGTATTGCCCAGAAAGAGCGACTGGATCGAATCGTAGCCCTCGCCGTAGAGCGGAGGGAAGAGGTAAATGAGCAAACCCAGCAAGGCCGCGCCGAGAAATATGCGATTGGCTCCGCTCCCTATCGAATGGAACCACGCCTCAGTCGCCATCGCCATATGCGTGAAGTACACCGAGATCAAGCCGGTAGCAACCCCAAGAATGACATAGTACGGCGTCTTGTTCAGCACAAAGGGCTCAGTATACACGAAGTGAAAAAGAGCCGCATCGCTCGAAAAAAAGGTCGCCAGAAGGGTTGCCGACACCGCGCTTACCAGCAACGGCACGATGGAGCTAAGCGTCAAGTCCAGCATCAGCACCTCCAGCGTGAACACGATCCCGGCCAGCGGCGCCTTAAATATCGCCGCGATGCCCGCCGCCGCACCGCAACCAACCATCAGGTTCAGCGTTACGTTGTCCAGACGGAACAGCCGCCCCACATTCGACCCTATCGCAGCGCCCGTCATCACGATGGGAGCCTCAGCCCCCACCGAACCACCGAAGCCGATGGTCACGCTACTGGCCACCACCGAGCTATACGTATTGTGCAGCTTGATCTGCCCCTTATGCCGCGAGAGCGCCAGCAGGATCTTCGACACCCCATGCCCTATATCATCCCGCACGAAGAAGCGAACGAAAAGGTAGGTCAAAAGTATCCCCACCCCGGGTAGCAGGAGCATCAGCAGATTCTCCACCGGGCTGGCAATCAGCCGCAGCACCATATCGTGCAGCCAATGCACCGTCGACTTCAGCACCACCGCAGCCACCCCGCAGAGCAGGCCCACCAAGAAGCTAATGGCGATAATCCCCCGCTTACTCCCCGACTGGAAGTAGCTACCGAACCAGCGGTTCATCCCAGAAACGACCGTATCCTTCACGCCCTAACGCTACCTTATTAATTTGACGGCGCAAATATAAGGCCTTTCGCCCAATCTCCACAGGCCTAGCAAGCCACCACGCACAGAAAACCACTCCCAAACAGCGAGCCGAATCCAACCCCTGGAAGCCACTAGGCCAAGCTGGGACGCTTACCGACAAAGCGTAGAATCCCATACAGCAGCACCACATCCAGCAGCAGTAGCAACCATGGAGAAACACCCAGAGTCGCCGGAATAATCCCGCAGAGCAGGGACACCCCGCCCACCGTCAACGCGTAGGGCAGCTGCGTACGCACATGCGAGAGGTGGTCGCAACCCGTTGCCGTGCTGCTCATGATGGTCGTGTCCGAGATGGGCGAGCAATGGTCACCCACGACCGCCCCAGCCAGAATACACGAAACCACATTCAGCAGGATATCCATGGCCTCGCCATGCCCCATCCCAGCACCCATAGCCAGATGCCACGACACCGGTAGCACCAGCGGATACAGAATGGCCATCGTCCCCCACGACGTCCCCGTGCTCACCGCGATGAGGCTCGCCAGCAGGAAGGTTATTGCAGGCAACAGGAAGGGCGATACGTCCCACGCCATCAGCAGGCTAGAGATGAAGTCCGCCGTATGCATCACCTTCGTCATCAGGGCCAAACTCCACGCCAAGGCCAGGATGATCAGGGCCGGCAGCATTAGCCGAACGCCACGTACCAGTCCATCCATTGCCACGGCAAAACGCAGCGTACGCGTCGCCACGGTCAGGACGAAGGCCACCAGCGTGGAGGCCGCCGTAGCCCACACCAGCGCAATGTACGAATCGCTCGCCCCCACGGTCTCCATCAGCTTGCCCGAAAGCGACAGATCCGCATTCCCCCAGATTGCTGGCGAATAGCCCGTTACGAACACCCCGCCCACCGTAACCAGCACCAGAACGGCAATAGGAATCAGCGCATTGTAGGCACGGGCTGGCGTTGCTACTGCTGGCTCAATATCCACGTCGCCACCCATCATGGAGTCCGCCCCGGCCTCCCGGTGCTCCCCACGCCACGCGCATCGCTCCGCCCGCAGCATCGGCCCGTAGTCCCTACCCGTCCAGATAACCATGACCACCAGCACCAGCATCAAGATCGGGTAGAACCTGTAGGGCAGGGAGGCCATGAAGAGGGAATACGCGCTCTCCTCCAGGCCCAGGCCAGCGATGCCCTCCTCGATATACGTAAGCTCAGCGCCTATCCACGTCGTGATGAAGGAGAGAGCGCAGACCGGCGCAGCGGCCGAATCCACAATGAAAGCAAACTTCTCGCGCGAAACCCTCGTCCGCTCCGGCAGCGGGCGCACCATGCTCCCAGCTACCAGCGTATTGGCGTAGCCGTCAAAGAACAGCAGCATGTTCAGCACAAAGGTCAACACCTGTGCAGACTGCGGTCCATTCACCCGGTGCGACAGTCGCTCAATTAGCCCACGCATCCCCCCATTGAGAGAAATGATTGAGACTGTTGCCCCAATCAGCACCAAAAACAGGATTACCTGCACATGGCCCCGCCCCGCAAGCGTATCCACGAGATAGGTGTCAAACACCCGCGCCAGGCCTAGGAAGGGGGCCGACCACCACGCCGCCCCGCCATAGTACTCCACAATAACCGCCCCGCTTACCACACCCAGGAACAGCGCAGTATACACCTCACGGAAGGCAAAAGCCAGCGCAAGGGCCAGCACCGGTGGCACGATGCTCAGCCACATCGGCATCTCCCCCATACCTCTAGAGCAGGAAGGACATATCAACCCCTGGGCGAACCTCCATCGGCACACGCCCATACAGGAATATCCGCGCAGGGCGAGGCCCCACCAGCTCTATCCCACCATTCTCCAGCTTGAGCATCGTCCCCTCGCGTAGCCCCACCACGTAGGTCTCACGGTTCACCTCTATGAACTCCATTATCCTATCCTCCCGCGTCTCGCCCGCATGCCCATCAGGGTTCGCATCCAGGTAGTGCGGGTTAATCTGGAAGGGTATCAGATCAAAGGCCCCCATCCCCTTAGGCTCGCAAATGGGCATGTCGTTGGTCGTGCGAATCGTCGGGCAGGCCACGTTGGACCCTGCGCTCCATCCCACGTAGGGTACACCGGCCATCACCCGCTGGCGCACCGCATCCACCATCCCCTTCTGCTGCATCAGCTCCAGCAGCCGCCAGGTATTTCCCCCTCCGACCACGATGGCCTCCGCCTCCATTATCGCCCCCGCCGGATCATCGAAATGATGCACCGACTCCACCTTTGTACCAATCCCGGAGAAACGCTCCTGCACATCGGCCTCGTACTCATCATGCGAGAAGGTTACCCCTGCATAGGGCACGAAGCGCACCGTCTTCACCCCATTCAGGAAGCTCTCTATGTAGGGCATAGGGTAGGCCAGGTAGGCCTCACCCGCATTGGTCGAGTTGCTGAACAGCAGCAAGCGCATATTCTTATCCATAATCGTCCGTATATATCGTGGCAAACATACCGCTAAGGGCCATCCATTCGAGCGGAACCTAGCCCCCGGGCAAAAACCAGCGTAAAGATATAGATAGACCGCCTAAACGCAAAATAGCCTCCACCCCCGAATATAAATAAGC
>PDRH01000090.1 GCA_002748015.1 Bacteroidota bacterium
ACCTACAAGGCAGAACCGGCAGGTACGGGTAGCTTCCTGATGGGGGGGCAGCCGGTCGCTTCACAGACTGTGGCACAGGGTGAGCAGGTGCAGGCCGTGGTGGCTGTGCCAGCGGATGGTTTCGAGTTTAGCCGATGGATTACTGACGGGGTGGAAACTCCGGAGCGCCCGATGGAGAATCTCCATGAGGATAAGACAGTCGTTGCGTTCTTCGTACCCAAGGGCTATGACTACGTAGGGACCATCCTGGATGCCGCAGGCAATCCCATAGGGGGGGCTCAGATGATTATCGATGGCACGCCAGCCGCCGCAGATGCTACGGGTAAGGCGACCCTCCACCTCGATAGGGGTAAGGGCTACGAACTCCTAGTAGTGGCTGACGGCTACGAGTCCTATCTCGGTACCATAGATGTAACCGGAGTGGAGAGCAAGGACAAGAAGGAGTTCCGGTTGGAGTATGCCCAGCAGCTGCAGTTTGATGTCTTCTATACGGGCATGCCCATGAAGGAGGTGTCGGTGGTAGTGGGTACGCAGACGAAGAAGACCGATGCCAACGGGCGTTGTGTACTGCACGTACCCATGGGCGTTGACCTCAACTACTCTGCCTCTCTAGCGGGCTATGTGTCGCAGAGTGGTAGCGTAAACCTTAAGCAGGGCGAGAAGAAGCACATAGAGCTGACGCTAGCCAAGGAGAGCACCAGCTACTCTGTTAGCTATAGTGACAACTTGAACCGCCTCACGGTGGATGGGGTTGCTAGCTCTGGGGCTACTGTAGACGACGGGGAGACCATTACGGTTCGCGTGCCAGCCGAGCTAATGCCAAGGCTCAGCTCGCTAACTGTGGCCACCGCCGCTGGGTCGCCTAAGGACTATACCAACGACCTAAGCCCAGAGGGTACGCTCGAGCTTGTGGTGCATGCCGAGCTGGCCATCGTAGCCGAGTTTGCTGATGAGCTCAGGACTGTAACGCTAACGGTACAGGACGAGGGGACCACCCAACCTGTAGCTGGGGCCACCGTGCGGATTGAGGCATCTGCGTCGGCCGCTCAGCCCTTCAGCAAGTCTTTCCTGACGGATCAGAATGGTAAGCTGGTGGCTGAGAACCTGGCAAAGGCCGAGTATAGCCTAGTGGTTAGCCACCTGTCCTATGAGGAGGCGAGTCTAGCTGTAGACCTCTCGGGGGCCAACGCAACGGAGACAGTAGCTCTTAAGCGTATCGATCAGCGCGTTGAGTTTATCGTCCTCCGCGTGGGCGAACCCGTAGTAGGGGTCGAACTGAGTATAGAGGGTAAGGTGCGTAGGACCGATGCTGAGGGTAAGGCTCAGTTCGCTCTACTGGATGGTAGTTATACCTACGTTCTTACTGAGAATGATGGTAGCCAGACGACTGGTAACGTAGCCATTGCAGGAGCTACGGAGCCCTACCAGCTTGACCTTGCGGCCAAGAAGCAGACCATACTCTTCCGCGTAATGGCGGGTGAAGAGGCGGTAGCTGGTGCTACGGTCGAGATTGACGGCAAGTCCAAGCTCACCAGCTCAAAGGGTTACGTGGCCTTCGACCTGCTGGATGGTAGCTATACCTATAGGGTTTCTGGCGAGAGCATAGAGACCAAGGAGGGAACGGTAGAGGTGCTAGGTGCAACAAAAACCCACCTCCTAGAGGTGAAGGCTAAGGCGGTTGATCCAAATCCGACCGACCCGACCGACTCAAGTAAACCGACAGATCCCACCAATCCGACGACTGAACCCACAACGCCGGGTAGCGAAGAGCCCCTGGCGGTTAGCAGCGCATCCCTAGCGAGCCTGAGGGCCTACCCCAACCCCTTCGATGGCCTCATTAGCGTGGATGGCTTGGCCAGTGCAACAGGGATTAAGGTGCTTAATCTGCAGGGTGTGGAGCTTATGCGTCTAGAGCTAGCTGGCCAGAAGGCTGCCCGCCTAGACCTATCAGCCCTCCCGAGCGGTATGTATCTCATCCGCGTTGAGGCAGAGGATGGTCTGGCCTTCCTGAAGGTGCTGAAGCGCTAAGGGATAATATCCTACTATATGAGGGGGGCTCGGCAATGCCGAGCCCCCCTTTATTCTTTTTAATGCGCAGAGTAGCTATGCCCGTGAGCTATTGCCAAGGTACCACAATCCGGTTGATACCAATTTGCCATTCTATGCATGCGGCACTGGCGGGGGAGCTAGCGCGCTGGCGCTGTTGAGCGAAGCGAAAAAGCCGCTATGCCTACGGGCTCCTTGCGACCCAATGCGGAGAATGGGGGATTTATATCGAGTAGGTAGCCCGTAGCGGCAGTCAGCTTGCCGCGCCGCTAATGAACCGAATTGGGCTATCCGTAGTACTCCCTGTCCGCTTAGTATGCTCGCCGTTGGCCATTATGCGGCCTGTTTATCCACCTAGTGGCAACTAGGCATCCCGCTAGTTGCAGCGGGCCTATTTTGGCCCGTAGATGTTCCCCTAGGCCTTCAGCTCCTTCCACCCCATATCCACGGTCTCCTCCCCGTCGTATACTAGCCCTATGGCCACCACCCGCTTCTCGCTTGCGAGGTAGGGTGCAGCGTACTCCATGCCCAGTATCTGGGCTATCGCCCCCTCTGCCGTGTTCGGGTGCTCCTCGCTGTGCACCTTCGTCTCGAAGATGTAGATGGCATCTGGCGTGATGACCTCTATGTCCGACCGCCCTTTGGCCGAGTGCACCTCGGCCCGGACGTAGCGCCCTGCCAGCTGGAATATCAGGTAGATGGCCACCTGGTAGCGCTCCTCCTTCGGCGGCCGGTTCTTCACGTCCAGGCTGCTGTAGGGGATGCTCGCCACCAGGGCCTTGAGCTGCGCGAGGAAGCCGTCGATATCCCCCCCATTGATGGCCCCTACGAAATCGCGCACGTGGAAGATCGACTGCGTATCCTTCGCCACGCCCAGCACCAGGGGGATGAGCCCCTTCCAGAAGTCGTACTTGACCTCTTCGTTCGGGAAGCCCAGCTCGAATGTATCCATTATCGGGTCGTAGCCCTTCACCGTTAGGTATCCTGTCTGGAATAGGATGGGGACGGGGTTGCTGTTGTCGGGGTAGAAGCGTATGAGCTCCTCCTCGCCGGCGCTGACCCCCCTATCCAGCTTTCTGAAGTCGTACCAGTAGCCCGGCATGAGCGTCTGGACCACGTAGGGCAATCCGCTGTTGAACCAGTAGTTCTTGAGTCGCCCCGTCCCCAGCGCCCGTATGATGCTGAAGGGGTTGTATATCTCCTCCCCCCCAGGCGAGAAGCGGAATCCGTCGTACAGCTCCTTGAGCCGGGCATCCATCTCCCCGCGGCCCACGCCGTGCCGCTTGGCCAGCGCCTCGATCTCCTCGCCGAAGGTGCTATGCAGCTCCTCGTGCGTAACCCCGCAGATGGCGTTGTACTCGTCCGTGAGGCTGATGTCGAACAGATTGTTGAGCCCGCTGAATAGGCTCAGGTGCTGGAACTGCGTTATGCCCGTGAGGAGCACGAAGCGCAGCTTGTCCATCTCGCCCTTCAGCACTGAGTAGAAGCCGCGCAGCACCTCCTTGTACTGGGCGTGCAGCTCCGCCTTGTGCGGCTCGATGGTGTGCGTCAGCGGGTTGTCGTACTCGTCGATGAGGATTACCACCCCCGTACCACGGCTACACGCCAGGTGTTGGATTAGCTGTCGAAGGCGTGACTGCGCCCCCCCCTCAAAGCAGACCCCGTAGGTGTTTTCCCAGTAGCGTAGCTGGTCGTTGAGCAGCTCCTCCAGGTCTTGTAGGCTACTATGGCCGCTCTCGCTCATGTCGAAGCGCAGCACCGGGTGTTTCTGCCATGCCCCCTCCCCCTTCTGGGCCTCCAGCTCGGCCAGCCTCAGGCCCTCGAACAGCTCTTGCTTCCCCTCGAAGTAGCACTTGAGCGTGGTGGTGAGCATCGACTTCCCGAAGCGCCGGGGGCGGCTCAGGAAGGCCATATCCAGCGTGTTGGCCAGCTGCCACACCAGCTCAGTCTTGTCGATGTAGTGGTAGCCTCCCCTGCGCAGGGTCTCAAAGTCCCAGATTGACAGGGGCCATTTACTCTTCCCTAGCATAGTCTCTCCATTCTATTCAGGGCAAAGGTAGGAAATTATTACCGTCCCTCTACCGGATCAAAAAAGGCGGCCCCTACGGGCCGCCTTCAGTATCTACCTCTTGCTAGGGGCTATTCCAGCGTGTTCTTGAACTCTATCGAACCGAAGTTCTCCGAGTTCTCGAAAGCGGTTTCAGCGGCCTCCATGCACTCCTGGTCGCGGCAACGGATTACTGCGCCCTTGTTGCCTACCCACGTAGGGTCGATAGTCATGTCCCCAATTGCATCCTTGTCCATGTCCAGAACCAGGGTGAATTTCTCCATATAGTAGGCATGGAATGAGGAAGCCCCAACCGTCTGCACCTTACGGAGGACGAACTTCTTCGTCTTGTAGAAGTCCTGCATGGCGCTGGCCTCGATAGTCGTTATGTTGTTAAGGTCTACCGTAAGCATTCCATCCAGGCACATCCCGTAGCCAGGATAATCCTGTTTCCTTATCTTGGTGGCTGCCGAGGGCATGATTATGGCCCCCTTGCTGGCCATCTCCGCTGCCACGTTCGCCTTTATCTCATCGCTCGTACCAAAGGGAATAGCATAGTCATCCTTGACGATGAAGCACTGCGTTTCGCCGGGAGCCGGTCCAGCGATAACCTGTACGTTGACGGTTTTCTCCATGGCATCGTCCTTGACGGTCAGGGCAACTTCCCCAGCGCTGACTCCGCTAATCACGATGTAGCCCTCTGCGTCTATCGTGGCGGTTGCGATGGACGCATCTGCCGTCTCTACGTTGACCGTACCCTGACCGCCCTCGATCTGGAGTATCTTGTTGGTTTTACCCTCTACGACTCCGATCTTCTCCGTGTCCTTGTATTCCTGGTAGGTATTCGTGTTGGAGATCTTAATCGGTAGCTTAATCCTTACGGTTATGGCAGCGGATTCCTTGCCGAACTCGTCCGTGATGGTGAGCACCGTCGTCCCGCTCTTCTGGGGGGCGATGCTTAGCGTCTTGGGCGTGGCCCAAGTGTTCGTGGAGGCTAGCACGAAGCCCTCAGGCTCTTGCTTTATGGTGAACGTGGAAGCCCCCCCGGTAAACTCTAGGGTTTCCGTCATAAAGGTACTGATGGTTACATCTGTTTGGCTGACAACGATGGGGTCAGAATCCTCCACGTTTACGGTCAGCACTGCCACCGTTGCCGTCCCATCCTCTATGGTTACCGTTGCCGTCCCGATCTTGCCCCTTAGCGTGAGGTTCAGGTTGCGATCGTCTGGATGAAAGTACCCGCCATTCGTTATCTCAACGGTTACAATCTCCTCGTCGCTGCTGGTGGGGGTATAGGTGTCAATATCGCCGCCGGTAACCTTAACTTGTGCAGGGTAGTCGCCGAGCTTGTAGCTCACAGTCTTTGTATTGTCCCCATCCAGCTTGATGAGCGAGCCAGCGGCTACAACTGTTACCGTAATGCTAGCCGTCTTGCCCTTGGCATCTTGGAGGTTCACGGTGGCCGTCCCTTCTGCAGTCCCGGCCGTCAGCGCAACCTTGTCGCCGTTTATGGTGGCGCTGGCCAGCTGGGCGTTGGCCGTGAAGTTCACCACCTCGTAGCCGCCGTTGCCACTGGTGATGGCAAGCTCGAGGGTTGCACTAGCCTCAATGGTTACCGCCTCTTTCACCACGAGTTCGGCGTAGCTTACCGTTACCGTAATTTCAGCCGTCTTACCCTTGGCATCCTGGACGGTGATGGTAGCCGTCCCTTCCATTTCGCCAGCCGTCAGCTCTATCGTTCCCGTTGGTGATCGTGATGGTCTTGGTGGCCTTCGCAACCAAAGCTACGTCCTCCTCGACCTCAATATCGTTGAGCTTCTCCACCGTTACGGTAATACTTGCGGTCTTCCCCTCGGAGTCTTCGATTTTTATCGTCCCCGAGCCTGCGTCCGGCCCGGCCACGATGAGTATCTCATCATCGGTGGTGGCGATATCTACGCTTGTCAGCAGCGGCGAGGTGAACTCCACAACCCTGTACTTCCCGTTGCCGTCCGTAATCCCAATCTCTGCCGGCTCGCCCGTACCTATGGTTACGTCAGTCTCCTCCAGCACGATATCCTTCACTACCTTGACGGTAACCGTGATGGTGATTTCCCCCTTGTCGGCATCTTTGACGGTGATGGTGGCCTCATCCTGCTTCGTTCCTGCCGTGATGACCAGCTTGCTACCGTCCTTGATCTCTGCGGTGGCAACCTCCGGATCGCTGCTCTCCGGGCTGAAGGGGGCCTTCCCGCCGGTGATCTGGAACTCCTGGCTCTTTTCGCTGGGGTTGAGCGTCAGCTTTCCGCTGGCGAGGGCCTTGATCTCCATCGCCTTAACCGTCCCCGTTGGGCTTACCGTCACGGTGATGCTCAGCTCCTTGTTGGCCTTCTTGTCCTTCACGGTGATGGTGGCGGT
>PDRH01000083.1 GCA_002748015.1 Bacteroidota bacterium
CCTCGAGATTGAAACCCCCTTCCTCATCAAGAGCACCCCAGAGGGCGCACGCGACTTCGTCGTGCCCTCCCGCATACACGAGGGCGAGTTCTACGCCCTGCCCCAGAGCCCCCAGACCTTCAAGCAGCTCCTGATGGTGGCCGGCATGGACCGCTACTACCAGATTGTACGCTGCTTCCGCGACGAGGACCTCCGCGCAGACCGCCAACCAGAGTTCACCCAGATAGACTGCGAGCTATCCTTCGTAGACCGTGAGGACATCCTCGACGTATTCGAGGGCTTCATCCTCCACCTCTTCAAGCGCGTACTCGGCAAGGAGCTACCCTCCCCCATCCCCCGCATGCCCTACGCCGAGGCCATGGCCAAGTACGGCAGCGACAAGCCCGACCTCCGCGTCGGCATGCTCATCAGCGAGATCACCCCGGAGGCCCAGCAGGTGGACTTCGCCCCATTCAAGGAGTCCGAATACGTGGGTGCCATCTGCGTACCGGGCGGTGCGAAGTACACCCGCAAGCAGCTCGACGCCCTGGTGGACTACATCAAGCGCCCCCAGATCGGCGGCACCGGCATCATCAACATCAAGGTGCAGGAGGACGGCGCGCTCAAGTCCTCGGCCGACAAGTTCCTCAACGACGAGTGGAAGCAGGCCCTGGCCAGCAAGCTCGAGGCCAGCAAGGGCGACCTCATCCTCATCATGGCCGGCCCCAAGGAGAAGACCCAGAACGCCATCGGCAAGCTCCGCCTCGAGGTCGCCCAGCAGGAAAACTGGCTCAAGCCGGACGAGTTCAAGCCCCTATGGGTGGTTGACTTCCCCCTCTTCGAGTGGAACGAGGAGGACGAGCGATACTACGCCATGCACCACCCCTTCACCTCGGCCAACCCCGACGACCTCGACAAGTACGAGACCGACCCGGGTAGCATGCGCGCCAACGCCTACGACCTCGTGGTCAACGGCACGGAGCTCGGCGGGGGGTCCATCCGTATCCACGACCGCGAGATCCAGTCCCGCATGTTCGACGTGCTGGGCTTCACCAAGGAGGAGGCAGAGGAGCAGTTCGGCTTCCTGATGAACGCCTTCCGCTATGGTGCACCGCCGCACGGGGGCATCGCCTTCGGCTTCGACCGCCTATGCTCCATCTTCGGTGGCAGCCCGTCCATCCGCGACTACATCGCCTTCCCGAAGAACAATGCGGGCCGCGACATCATGATTGATAGCCCGTCGCCCGTCGCCCCGGAGCAGCTCGACGAGCTACATCTTCGCCTGAAAAAGCAGTAAGAGCCTAACCAACCATAGCGGAGGGGGATAGCCAGTGGCTATCCCCCTCTTTCTTTTCTGTATACATCTGATATATAATGCGGTAGCAGCTACTCCCCCTACCCTCCGAAGCTGGCCCGCCTCAACAGCCGCTCCGAATTTCATCTAGAGCAAATTCGGAGCGGCTGCCCATGCGGAGGGGGGAAATCGTCTAGGTGCGCTAGACTCTAATCACCCCTTGTACACGGCCCACGCATAAAAGAAGTGGACGCTGGTATAGCGTCCACTTTTCTCCATAGAGTACAGGGGGGATTGCTACTAATTGGAAGGCTTTCCCCCTGCTTAATACTCTATTTACCCTGCCAGCTGGCAGGGATTTCGTCCACCTTCTCCCAGGTGCAGGTAGCCACTACTTCGTCCCTGAAGTTAAACATATCACCGACGCCATTCCTCTCAGCGGCCTTCTGGCAGGCATCGCCATCCTGCGCAAAGCGTAGCAAATCGCCATCCACCGTAACGTGCCCCCAGGACTCCCAGGCTGCTGCCACCTGCAGGATGCTTGCGGTGCTCTCCGGACGGTGGAAGAGCAGCACATCGCCCACCATTTCGTACTCCCCGGAGCGTTCTTGCCATGGGCTGCTAGACTGGTCAGTGTCTGCGGCGTAGGTGATAATCTCCTTTTCTTTGACCTCAATGTAGGTGGTATAGGCGGTGGAGACGCTTTTATCATAGAAAAGCGTGCTGCCCATGGCCATAGCACCACCGCTCTTCCTATCCATATTCGTAACCTTCCACTTACCCCTAAGGGAAGTCCGACCAAGGCTACCGCTGTCGTCGCCCTTACTACATGAGCTGAAGGTGAGCGCAAGAACCAACGCACTGGACAGGAGCAGTAGTAGCTTAGATTTCTTCATTTCCGTTTTCTGTTTTGGTGTAAAACTTGCCTGCTATGTCGCACCAAAGGTAGGGGAATTTCTACCCAGTGCTACCACAGCTACTGCAACCACAAGGAAATGAGCGGTTTGGAAGAGAAAGGCGAGTAATTGAAATGGCTACTTAGGCTATAGGGGCATCGCCAAACGTACAACCCTAACACAGAAAAGCTAGCCCTACATACCGCTACTGGCCCATACCCTCTTCGCCCTTCGTGGCGATACGCTCCAGCACATCGAAGGTCTCCAAGGCCCTGCGACTCTTCTCGTAGGAGGCGTAGAGGTCTTCCACCTCCTGCACCATCTTAACTTGCTGCTCCAGGGGGATGGCAGGAATGGCGATGGTGCAGAGGTCCTCGAAGCGCAGCGATTGGCGCACCGAGCCGAAGGAGCGGTCGCATATTCGCTGGTGCACCTCCTGGCTCCGTAGGCATAGATAAACGTACTCCGGGAGGAAATCCGGGCTATCCACCCGGAAGGTTACGTACATCTTGCTAACGGCGAGATTCTCCCCGGTTAGGTTCAGGGCGAGCGAACCCGTATTGGCTCTGGAAGGGTTGTAGGCGAAGGACCTATCTCCTACGACCTTGTAGTCCTCGTTCGTCTCGGAGGTTACCGAGACGAATGCCTCCCCCCAGTAGTCCTCCCCGAGCTGGATGCCCCAGAATAGGTGCTTGGATACGGTGGCAGTAGGGAATAGCTCTGTGTTCTTCACCTTTTCCTCCACCAGTATATCCCTGAGGAGTACAGACCCCTCATCCACCTCGCTGAAGTACTTAAACCATATGAGCGAGCAGTGCTTCTCGCTAAGGACTTCGCCCACCGGTATCTCCCGCGTGGAATAGGAGTCGTCGTATAGGTAGGCCTCCAGGTCGTTTACCCGGTTGGTGATGGGCCGCCGCCGTTGGGTTAGCGTGTACCCATCGTCCTGAATAATGGTATATCGTATGGTCTCCACTGGCTGGGCATTGTAGCCCTGGAGTACCAGGATGGAGGCCTTGGCCTCGGTATAGGGTAGGAAGACGCCTGAGGGTAGGGAGATTATCTGGCGTAGGAGATTATTCTCAACCAAATGCCTCCTGAGGAGGGTGAGGTCGGCGTTATTGAGGACAGCCTCTGGAACTATGACGAAGGCCCTGGCGCTGGGCTTCTCGGAGAGCGAATTGAGTACATGCTGAATGGATTGGGAATTCCCGCTAGGGCTCCGTAGAGAGTAGAGCGCTTGGGCCGTCCCCTCGAGGTTGAAAGGTATATTGGTGATGACCACATCGTACTGCCCCTGCACAGGATGCTGCAGCGTGTCCTGCTGGAGGATGTTGCTGTGCCCGTCGCCGGTGAGAATCATGTTCATCTTGGTGATGCGGGCATTGGAGGATATTTCGCTACCGTAGACGGTATTCTCCTTGATGTCCTGTAGCAGCTGCTCAGTAAGATAGCCCTGCGCCTGCAGGCTATCCTTAATGTGGTTGAAAGCGGCGATGAGCATGCCCCCCGTACCACAAAAGGGATCATACACGCGCTCACCATATTGAGGGTTAGCAAGTTGCACGAGGAAATTGACGATGTGCCGGGGGGTGAAGTACTCGCCCAGGTCGTTGTTGGACGAGTTGTACTGCTGGATGAAGTACTCAAAGGCATCCCCCTTAATATCGGTCTTTATTCCGGAGAGGTGCAGACCGTCCAGCCGGTCTATGATTTGCTTGAGCGCCAGGGTATCCCTAATGGTGAGCGGGGTAAAAAGGGTCTGCTGACCCTGGCGGTTAAATATCCGCTCTAGGGATGGGACAACAATATCATTGATGTAGCGTAGCAGCTCCTCCCCGGTTTTATGCTTGTAGCTCTCCCAGCGCACATGCAGGGGTATATCGTCAGACACGATATCGTTATTCTCGGATATAAGCTTTAGGAAGAGTAGGTTGGAGAACTCGAAGAAGCGCTCCATCCCCTTGGTTATACCCGCCTTACGCAGCTTCTGGTTAGCATAGGCGAATACCGCTATCAGGTCCTCCTTCGAGCGTATGGCCGTCGGCGTATCGACGTAGCTGTTGCTACCGTTCTCCACAAAATGCCGGTACATCTCGGGTGGCAGCAGCCCCTGCACGGGGAGTCCGTTGTGGACAAGCTCCTCCGCGCTATCAACCCAGTACGTACGGGTTTGGCGACCATCGTAGAGCGCGACTATCCTTGCACCCAATCGCTCAGCGTAGCCCATGGCCTGCTCCTTCGCCCTAGGCAGGTGCATACCAGGTTTCTTGACCTCAATTATGACCTCTGGGGTAGGCGATTCCTGCGATAGGTAAAGGCAGTAATCCGGCCGAAGGCCCGCTAGAAGAGCCTGCTCCTCGCTGGTTCTCGGGAGCTGCCTATACACGTTGCGCCCGGGATGCTCCGAGGCACAGATCCACCCTTGGCGAGAAAGCTCCTTCTCCAATATCTCCTCTATATCACGTTGAAGCAACATACGCCTACCCTTTATAGTATTGGGCAAAGGTAGGGAAATATAGGTAAAATGGCAGCATACGCCACGGTATGCACACCTAGCGTGAACCCCTAAGGATAAGGTATGCTAAAAGCATTTTTACTACCTTCGCAGGTGGTTCGCAAACATAACACCAAAGAAGATTCGCATGGCATTTGGATTCCCCCCGAAGCATAGGGAAGAGTTTAAGCATGGCTATGGGCCGGAAGAGTTCTTCGCCCTCGTAGCGGAGACGGCCGATGCCCTGAATTGGGGGCAATACCCGGCCACCGGAAACCGGTGGGTCATACTCACGAAGACGACCTTCCTCTCTTGGGGAGAGGAAGTGGTCGTGGATTTCGAAGAGGGGGTAGCACGCATCGAAAGCCACTGCTCAGGTACCCAAATGATGGACTGGGGGAAAAACCGGCGGAACGTAGAGCGCTTCCTGGCCAAATTCCAGGAGCTGGAGAGAACGCTGACACCGGAGATCATCGCCGAAAGAGAGGCGGAGCGGCAAAAGTTCCTCAATGAGTCGGAGGAGGAGACGGCCGCATTCCTAGCGGCAAATGAGAAGACAAGTCTACTATCGCTGCTCAAGCCCATGCGGGGATACCTCGTTACGCCCCTGCTGATGTACCTGAACGTGCTGGTCTTCGTCCTCATGGTGGCTTCCGGGGTGCACTTCATATCGCCGGATGCGGATTCGCTGCTCAACTGGGGCGCGAACTGGCGACCGAGTACGCTCGATGGGCAACCGTGGCGACTGCTGACCTCCTGCTTTCTGCACTTCGGGATCGTTCATTTGCTGATGAATATGTATGCGCTGGTATACATCGGCCGGCATCTAGAACCCGTCATCGGGAGCGTGCGCTTCCTGGGGAGCTACCTCCTGGCGGGAGTTGCCGGCAGCCTGGCCAGCCTCTGGTTCAACGAGCCAACGGTCAGTGCCGGGGCTTCGGGCGCCATCTTCGGGATGTACGGGGTAATGCTCACCCTACTGACCGCAGGGGACAAGCCCCGGCATCTGCGGAACGACTTCGTGAGTAGCATTGTGCTATTCATCGTGTACAATATAATCAATGGCTTCCTACCGAATAGCGGAA
>PDRH01000084.1 GCA_002748015.1 Bacteroidota bacterium
GAACAAGCACAAGGTAAGTCCACTAAGCACATAGAGGTAATGGCCCCAGCCGGCAACTTCGCCTCGCTGACGGCCGCCATACAGGGGGGCGCTCACTCTGTATTCCTGGGGGTGGGTGAACAGAACATGCGCGCTTCTTCAAACATCAACTTCCAGGAGGGGGACCTCCCGCGGGTCGTGGGGCAATGCCATGCTGCCGGAGTGAAAGTATACCAGACGGTAAACACACTCCTGCACGACGAGGAGCTGCCCAGCATAGAACGTCTGCTAGCATCCTCACGTCGGGCCGGCGTTGATGCGATAATCGCCTCCGACCAGGCAGCCATAGTAATGGCCAGAGAAGCTGGGCTACCGGTGCACCTATCCACGCAGCTAAGCATAAGCAACAGCCTGTCGGTAAAGTTCTACGCCCAATGGGCCGATGTAGCCGTACTAGCCCGTGAGCTGAGCCTTGAGCAGGTACGACGGATTACAGAGGACATAGAGGAGCAACAGATACTTGGACCTAGCGGGAAACCCATACGCATAGAGTTGTTTGCCCATGGGGCGCTGTGCATGGCCACCTCGGGCAAGTGCTACCTCTCGCTCCACGAGGCCAACCGATCGGCCAACCGGGGGCAGTGCGTGCAGATATGCCGCCGGTCCTACACGCTGACCGACAGGGAGACGGACAACCAGATCGATGTGGAGAACGAGTACCTGATGTCGCCCAAGGACCTGTGCACGATACACTTCCTGAACAAGATTATCGACAGCGGGGTACAGGTCCTCAAGCTGGAGGGGCGAGCCAGAAGCCCCGAGTACGTGAAGATGGTCACGCGGTGCTACCGAGAGGCAGTCGATGCGATAGCTGACGGAAGCTACAACGAGGAGCGGATAGCCGAATGGCAACAGATGCTCTCGACCGTGTTTAACCGGGGCTTCTGGGACGGCTACTACCTCGGTCAGCACCTCGGGGAGTGGTCCTCACGCTACGGATCGTCGGCCACAGAGCGGAAGCAGATTCTGGGGGTAGTGACGAACTACTTCGCAAAGATTGGTGTTGCAGAAATACGCGTGGAGGCACTCCCCCTGAGCGAAGGCGATGAGCTATTCATCATCGGGGAGACTACCGGCGTGCTGGAAACCACGGCGCACGACATCCGCCTGGACGAAAGAACGGTTGAGACTGCCCCACAACGGTCCGTCATCTCCATGCTAGTGCCCTCCCGCGTCAGACGGGGAGACAAGGTCTTCCTACGCATAAAGGAGCAGCAGGCCTAAACATTCTACCCCTATGACCAGCCGACATCCATCCCTGGACGGATGGGGGACGATAGCACGCCTCCTCCCCCACTATCGTAGCACCCTAAAGCTTGGCCTCCCCATCGTGGTGGCACAGGTGGGGCAAATCGCCCTTGGCTTCATCGACAGCGCCATGATTGGCTGGTACGGCGTGGATGAGCTGGCAGCCTCCTCCTTCTGCGTAAACCTCTTCAACCTGCCCATCGTGCTAATGGTGGGCTACTCGCTGGGGCTAGTCCCCCTCATGGGGCAGCGTTTCGGGAGGCTAGATAGGGTTGGTGCTGGGGCTATCTTCCGTGCAGGGCTGTGGTCGAACCTACGCTTTGCGCTGGTGCTGACGGTGATAATGCTCCTGCTCTACCTCAATCTGGACAGACTCGGGCAACCAGAAAAGCTGCTACCGCTGCTTGGCCCATACTACCTACTGAACCTGTTTGGCCTCCCCTTCGTATGCCTATTCTCATGCCTAAAGCAGGTAACCGACACCTCTGGGCGCACGGCGGTAGCCATGTGGATCATGCTCATAGGAAATACCCTCAATGTTCTGGGCAACTACCTGATGATATACGGACACTGGGGGCTACCGGAGTGGGGGCTATTCGGAGCGGGGATGGCCACCCTCATTTCGCGCATCTTCATGATGGTGGCCCTGCTAGCCATCCTGCTACGAACGGATTCGCTACGTAGAGTACGTCTGGGCTTCTTCCGTCGCCGTCTTCCGGCTAGGGCTGCGTGGCGTGAAGTCTTCGGCAAATCGAGCCTCATCTCTCTACAGCTCGGCATGGAGCAGGCGATGTTCTCGGTATCCGTGTTCCTGATGGGCTGGCTGGGGGAAGTCGCCCTCGCGGCGCACCAGGTTACCATCACTGCGCAGAGCATCGGGTTCATGATCTACTACGGCCTAGGATCGGCGGCGAGCATCCGCGTCAGCCACTACTGGGGGCAAGGACAGTACCGGAATGCCTTCCGGGCAGGGAATGCGGGTTTCCACACGGTGCTGGTGTCGGCACTATTCCTGGGGCTCACGATGGTAGCATTCCGGCATCCACTGGCAGCCATGTTCACAGATTCGCCGGAGGTTATCGCCCTGGCCGAGATGCTTATCCTGTGCGCCATAGCCTACCAACCACCGGATGCGCTACAGATATCGTATGCAAATGCGCTACGCGGTGCGGGCGAGACAAATTCGCTTGCAGTAGTTGCCTTCATCGGCTACTTCGTGGTGGGTATTCCGCTGAGCTATGCGCTGGCCTTCCCGCTGGGACTCGGGGCGGTGGGAGTTTGGGCGGCCTTCCCTGTAGGGCTGGGACTGGCTGGGGTTGGGTACTACCTACGGTTTAGAAGGTTGGTAGGGGGGAGGTGGCTCGGATAGGGCAATGCATAAGCCAAGTTAGCCCTGGGGATGGATATTTCGCCTATCTTTGTAGGCGAGTCAGCGCAAGAAGAATAATACCTATGGATTTACAAGCCGCCCTTAATCGTGGAGAGTACCCACAGATGCTTAGCAAATTGCTACAACCCGCCCCAGCAACAGCAGGCATAGCACTTGATCTCTTTGCTGGGGCGGGTGGACTCTCCCTTGGTTTTGAGGCCGCCGGTTTCTCAACCGTAGGTATCGAGCAGAACGCGGCAGCATGTGCAAGCTATAGAGAGAATCTCAAGGGTGATTGTACTTGCATCTGCATCAATGAGCAAACCCAGTTCCCTCGAGCGGACGTTGTAATCGGTGGCCCGCCTTGCCAGCCATTCAGCCGTAGGGGGAGCCAGAAGGGGAAGGACGATAATAGAGATGGTTTCCCCCATTTCGTCCGTGCAGTTCACGAGGTACAACCGGCGATTTTCGTCATTGAGAACGTACGCAATCTGTACGACAAGCACAAGCTCTACCTTGAGGGTATCCTGGATGAGCTTAGGGGTTTTGGCTATGCCATCAGCCTTGATGTGCTGAATGCGGTGGACTATGGGGTGGCGCAGAATCGGGAGCGTATTATCATCGTAGGGCATAGGCATCCCTTCCGTTTCCCAGCTCCGCTTGGACGACGATATACGGTGGAGGATGCTATCGGCGACATTATGGACGTGCTGCCAGCTGAACCGAAATTTCTGACGGAAGCTCAGGATGCCTACATCGCCAAGTACGAGAAGGCCTCTAGCTTCATTACTCCGCGCGATTTGCATAGAGATAGGCCAGCGCGCACGATAACATACCGTAATCTTGCGGGGGCTACGAGCGATATGCAACGCATACGTCTGGCGGATGGGAGAAGACGGCGCATAACGACGCGCGAGGCGGCCCGCCTGCAGCCCTTCCCCGATTGGTTTAGCTTTCAGGGAAAGGAGTCGGAGCAGTTTAAGCAGATTGGCAATGCTGTTCCCCCGCTACTTGCGCTACAGCTAGCGCAGGCGGTGCTGGAGGCTCTGTGGATACAGGCGTATAGTGAAGCTGAGATTGCGGAGCGGAATGAGCTGAGGGGAAGCGAGGCTAAGCAGCAACGCTCTTTGAGGGCTGTATCAGAGTAAATGGCAACCCCCACTATAGCCATCCCCTCCCCTACTTCGGCGCTCTCCTGTAGATATATACCGCAACCCCAGCAAAGATGAAGTTCGGTATCCATACGGCCAGAAGCGGTGGTAGACCACCAAGGAGCGAAAACATGGTGGCGAAGCGTTGCAGGAGGATATAGGTAAAGCTAAGGCCTAGGCCAAAGCCAAGGTTCTTCCCCATGCCCCCCCGTACCTTACGGGAAGATACAGCTACGCCAATAAGCGTAAGAATGAAGGTGGAGAAGGGGGTCGCAACCCTTCCATACTTCTCAATGTAGGACGCATTTATATCCGCCGCCCCTTGCAGCTCCTGCTCCTCTATGTAGCGATTGAGCGCCCAGAGGTCCATGGTCTGCACATCCTTATTCGTGCGCGCAAGGTCCTTGGGGAGTAGGTATAGCGTGGTATCTAGCTCCAGGCCACTCACGAGGCTATCCGGTTGGCCTGCACGGTAGTAGCGAGTATAGTACTTAGTCATGCGCCACTTGCCTACAACAGAGTCCCAGCGAACCATATCGGCCCGCGTCTTCGACAGGAGTTCCTTACCTTCAAAATGCTCCAGCGAGACCTTGTGCGCCGTCTGCGTATTGGGGTTATAGCTCTGGATGTAGACAAAAATCCCGGGACGCACCTGCTTATGTACATTCTCCTGATCCTTGTAGCGGGGGCGGGAGATATAGGTGTTCTCAAACTGAACCCTCGTGCTATTTGCCGGCGGGATGATGAAATTGGAAAGCGCAACTGAGAGTAGGAAAATCGCCAACGACGAAAGGAAGTAGGGGTATAGCAGGCGCTTGAAGCTAACACCGGAGCTGAAGATGGCTATTATCTCGCTCTGGTTGGCCATCTTGGAGGTGATAAAGATTACCGTGACAAAGACGAAGAGCGAGGAGAAGAGGTTGCCGAAGTAGGGAATGAAGTTAAGGTAGTAGTCAAAAACTATCGCCTTGAGGGGGGCATCAGTCTCCATGAAGTCATCAACCTTCTCAGCGAAGTCAAACACCACGCAAACGGCCAGGATGAGGGCTATAGCGAAGAAGTACGTCCCAATGAACTTGCGGATGATATACCAATCCAGCAGGGTCGGTTTTAGCGATCTCATAGCTTACGTGCGAGTTTCGGGACGAGTTGGCGTTTCCACTGGCTAAACGTCCCGGCGGCAATATGCCCCCTAGCCTCCTCCATCAGCTGAAGGTAGAAGGAGAGGTTATGCACTGAGGCAATCTGGCCAGCGAGCAGCTCATTGGAGACGAAAAGATGGCGAAGGTAGGCCCGGCTATACTTGCGGCTCAAACCAGAGGATGAGCTCGGGTCGAGGGGGCTATGGTCATTGCGCCACTTGAGGTTCTTCAGGTTAAGTATCCCCTCATGGGTAAATACCATGCCGTTGCGGGCATTGCGCGTAGGCATTACGCAGTCGAACATATCCACCCCCCTAGCTATCGCCTCCAGAAGGTTCGCTGGCGTACCCACCCCCATCAGGTAGCGAGGCCTATCGCTCGGCATGATGGGATGCAGATGCTCTAGCACCTGGTACATTACCTCCGTGGGTTCACCGACAGCCAAGCCGCCAATAGCATATCCTGGGGCATCGTACCCAGCCAGAACCTCAGCCGACTTGGTACGCAGATCCAGATGCGCCGCCCCCTGCACAATGGGGAAAAGCGCCTGCTCGTAGCCATAGAGAGGAACAGTCCTCGCCATCTGCCGATGCGCCCTATCGTACCACCTTAAGGTCAAGTCGAGCGACTCGGAGGCATAGCCATGCGAGGCATCTCCAGGAGGACACTCATCCAGCGGCATGATGATGTCTGCACCGATGATCCGCTCTATATTAATCACGCGCTCCGGGGTAAATATACGGGGAGTACCATCCACGTGCGAACGGAACTGCGCCC
>PDRH01000085.1 GCA_002748015.1 Bacteroidota bacterium
CCGGGTGCTTTGGAAGCCACATCAGCCGATGCATCCGCCTCCACCTCCTGTAGCTCTAGGGCGGCAACTACCGCAGCATTCTGTGCATTGACCTCCTTCTGATGCTCGTCTTGTACATGGCGGAGAATACGTAGCACGCTGGCATTACGCCCATGGTTGGTCAGAATGGCCGGAGTTCCAAGGATACACACCAAGAGCAAGAGGCACATAAAAATCTTGACCAGCAGAACGTAGCCATCCGGTATGTTCTCATAGTACACCACCCCCACAACGCCTGCACCAGCAGTTGCATATAGTACAAAATGCATCAGGCGCGATAGGTAGATCCCCTTGCGGTATTTCCCTATCTTCTCCTTCACGTAGTCCGGGTCGTACTCATCACCCGCCTTCTTACGCTCCACTTTCTTAAGCGACTTCCCCTCTTTAAGCACCACCTGCACTAGCTGTTCGTGAGCCGTCTTTTCCTTTTTCATTCCCATTTCCTGTTATCCATATTGCCGTGCCACAGGCGCGATATTCTCCAACGTATCCTAGCCCAGAGGGTTACTGCGCATCATAGCCTACGATATAGTCTCCCGGCAAACCCACAGTGCACGTCGATGCACCACCCCAACCCAACGATACCTGCGAGCTACCGACTCTCGGGAAACCACGCATTTCCTCCCCCCTACGGTTCAGCAGATGCACCCGCTGCTTGCCGCTCTCTAGCACCGCTATACGTAGCGGATTGGTAAACAAGCGTACATCCGAAGCCACCTCGGTATCAAACTCCTTCCGCCAGAGTATCTCCCCTCTTTGGTCAATCACCACAAGCCCCTTCTCCCTAACCACCAGTAGCTCCAAGTTCTTATCCGAGTTCAGGTCTGCAAAGAGGATCTTCACCGCTCCCTTCAGCTCCTCTAGAGGAAGAGTGGTCACGCCATGGGTTTCCAGATCAACCGTCACGAGTTCCTGCTCCCCATTGACGTAGAGTAGGCTATCGATAAGCCGCACATTTCCGGGTTGCTTCCCCTCCAGGCCTATCTCCGAATATGCGACCACCGGTTCTAGCACCTCCGGTTTCCATCGCTCCTTACCGTTGCGTTGCAGGAAGTACGTACGAAGCGAATCGGCCAGCACGATGTAATCCTTGTACGCATGCTGCAGCCATATTGGCCTCCGGCTCATCCCTGTCTCTAAAACCGGCGGCTGAAA
The DNA here is from genome assembly GCA_002748015.1 of Bacteroidota bacterium. GTDB lineage: Bacteria > Bacteroidota > Bacteroidia > Bacteroidales > CAJPTX01 > Bacteroides_D. Next base: position 1,195 of record PDRH01000085.1, read on the forward strand.
GCCCGTCTTTTCCTTACCCTGCGCATCGTACATCCGCAGCCGACGATCAACTCCCATCAGGAGGTAGCGTAGCCCCTTCGGCCCATCCACCTCTGGATACGCAAAACCCACCATTGGGGTAGTCAGCCCTGCCTCTGGGACAATATGCATACGCGCCTTCACAGGATTACCATTGTAATCCATGGCCACAACCTCATTGGGCATGCTGAAGATATACTGTATGAAGCCATTGCTGAAGAGGTCAGCTGTTAGCGGCTCACCCAACACCGGACCGCTCAGCTGGCGCTTCCACCGCCTAACCCCCCTCGGGTTTAGCATGTAGAGGTTATTCTCTGCATCCACCGCAAGAATTACCTTCCCCTCCTTCTTGTGCGTAGGTAGCACCCACGGCCCACCTGCCAAGGGAGCGTCAAGCTTAGACTCCCACTCGGTCTCGGAGGGGACCTCCTCTATAGACCCCTTCTCCACAAATGCGCTATAGAACGCAATATTGCTCGCAGCCGAGACCTGCAGCACCCCACCAATGATCTCCTGAAAACGCCCCTCCTGCTTCTTGAGCTTCGCAAATGAGGAGCTGGACAGGAAGCCGGGCATCCACTGCCTGAAAACTCGAAGATTCGTGTACACCACGAGGTTGCAATCCGTCTGCATCTCCTTGCGCAGCTGCCCCCAACGGGAACTCTTCGCCATCACCAGCCCCCCCGCAACCGCTTTGCGTACACCAACTAGCGCATCAACACTAGCACTAAAGGCTATGCACGAGCCCACCACCGCATAGTAGCTCGCCAAATCGGCAGGGAAAATACCAGAGAGCTGGTGGAAAAAATCCGCTTCAGCAAACTGATAGATATCCTTCAGCTTGCCCGCAGGCTTAGAACCCTCCCCGAGAAACTCCACCCCCTTAGCAATATCCTCCCCCTGGAGGAGTACCACCCATGCCTTTTCACGGGGCATATAGGCCAGCGCCAGCTCCTGCGCCGCCAGCTCGGTGAAATCCTCCACGAACTCCATCCCCTTCTCCCCATCAATAAGGGCCGGCAGGTTCTCCGGCTGCGCCGTACCCCAGCGTATAAAGAAGGGTACGCGCTCGGGTAGGCTCTCCGCGACCATCACAGGATGCGTCCCCACGCTAAGCAAGCGGTTCGAAGCCTGCACTATTGTGTCGCTCAGGCGTGAAAGTCCATTAACTGCAAGCACGCGACCACTGGCCGTCAAGTCAATGGCGACCCACCTGCACCATGGGCGACTTGCCTGCCCCAAGGAGCGTATGGCCGTTTGCCATGGCTCGCGGAACAACCCCTCTACCAGCGAAAGCGTACGAGGGAGGTCTATGAAGATGTTCAAGGGCTCGCTACGGCTCGCCGCCCCCAGAATATCCATGAAATCAGGGCTATCCGCCAGCGTACCACGCTCCGTAGGCTGTCGCAATGCCTGCTCAAGAAGGAGCCTATCAGTGGAGAAAAGCAACACCCCACCACGCGATGCCACATACAATGGAACGTCCCCCTCCGGAAGGCTATAGCTATAGGTTGAATACTCCAGATTGCCCTTCGACGGTTTCCCTTCCTGGCCAGCAAACAGTACCCTTTCCAAATCGGATACCGAAAGCGGACTATCCTTCGGGCTAAGGCTCAAAAGCGGCTCAAGCGTCCATCCCCCGTGGTCAAGGCGATGGTAGCTCACGTAGAACTCCCCATGCTCTATCGCCTGTCCCAGCTGCGCATCGTGCGAAACGAGCGAATCCATCAAAGCCACCGTCAGGGACATACGCCCTGCCCATGCAGGTGAAGACACCTCCCGCCACAAAGACTCCGAAGCCACAACCTGCCCCTGAAGGGATTGCCAATCGTTCACGCGCAGGAGCAACGCGATGTTCTCACGGGGAATGGTTCGCAGGGCCACATCATCTCCCACAGCAGCTACGCGCAGCTTAGGGGCAACCAGAACGGCCACACCAAGACAGGCCACTACAAGCAGGAGTACTATAGCTATCTTCTTCACAATACGCTTATTTACCGCAAAGGTACACTTTTCCAAGGCAATGCCCCAACTCCACCCTATTTCAGCAGTACGGGTCGAAAGCAACCCCTAGGGCATGGCTCGCCGCATGCCTAGTGGCAAATTGCCATAAAGTGGGGATACATACAGAATAGAGGTATCCCCCTACTCCACCTCTAGCAGTCCCTCCGGGATTTCCAGCTGTAGCGAGCGATGCCCCTCATCGGGTAGCGCAACCACCAGTTCCTCGCTCAGCGGCACTAGCACCTCGCGGCCATCCGGACGCTCCACCGTCAGCACTATATTCATCGAGTAATCCGCCACGTTGACTATCGTCCCCACCAGCTCGGCATGCTGGTCGTGGAGCTCTACACCCACCAGGGCCTCCAGCAAATCGGGCTGAACATACTCCGCCCCCTCTACATCTATTGCCTCGGGATACGCATACACCTCACGCCCCCCAAGCATCTCCACCTGGCTCGGGTTATCCAAACCATCAAAATAGACCACAGTTATGCCCTTCCCCGTCTCTTCTATACCAGATAGACGATAGGGTACCGGCAAGCCGTCCGACACCACGAAGAGGTACGGACGCTCATCCACCACGAAGCTATCAAAAGAGAAGGGGGCGTGCCATCGCAGCACGACCCCTCCCTTGATACCATGAGGCTTGGCTAGGCGGGCCACGTGGAGCAAATCCTCAAGCTCTATGGCCCTATTCGGACTACCCATCCCTCACAAACCTATGTAGCTAATACGCTATTCCTCTGCTGCGGGTGCGTCCTCAGCGGGTGCTTCTCCCTCAGCAGCTGCATCTGCGGGGGCCTCAGCCGCTGCCTTAGCCGCCAGCTCCTCAGCCTGCTTCTTGGCCAATGCCTCTGCACGCGCTGCGCTAACCTTTGCTTCCGCCTCGAGGCGTGTACGCTCCTGCTCCTCCTTGCTAGCGCTTAGGCCTTTCACCTTAGCGTCTATCTTGGCCTGCTTCTCCTCCAGCCATGCGGCGAAACGACGCTCAGCCTCAGCCTCATCAAATGCCCCCTTCTTCACACCCTGCATAAGGTGCTTCTTCAGGTATACACCCTTGTAGGAGAGAATGTTGCGAACCGTAAGCGTGGGTTGTGCACCCTTGTAGAGCCAATCAAGCGCCTTATCGCCATCAAGGTCTATAGTCGCCGGATTCGTCATCGGATTGTACGAACCAATGCGCTCAATGAACCGGCCATCGCGTGGCGAACGGCTATCGGCAACTACAATGTGGTAAAACGGGCGGTTCTTACGCCCATGTCGACTCAGTCTGATCTTTACAGCCATCTGTACTATCTATGTTATTATGAATAACCATGCGGCAAACTCGTACCGCAGCCGCAAAGGTAATCCTTTTTGCGCAAGTAGCACCAAAAGCCGCTGCAATAATTCGCCCCCCCAGGTAAACCAGAGGTTAAGCGGCTGGGGCGGGCGGAAAGCCCACCCCCAGCCTATGGATTAATGCCCCACAACCACCGTCGAACCCGCAGTAGAAGCGCTCACCCCTGCCTGGTACAGAGCGGAACACTCCACCGGTGGCAGTGCGAACTTACCCTCATAGCTCGCATTGAGCGTGAAGTAGTACTCGCGCGTCTCACCCGGATTGAGGTCGAAGTAGGTCAGCACCCGGTCATCCCGGAAGTCCTGGAAGAAGCATGGGCTGGACACGAACTTGCCGTTGTAGTCCCCGGCATCCGAACGCACCTCCCAGCCAGCCGGCAGGCCATAGTTCAGGGCCAGCTGCCGAAGCCGACCCGCAGTACCGGGATTATGCACCCGCACCTGCACCAGGAACTCCGTACCCATACCCAGCAGCTTCGGGCTAATTACATAGCCTTCCAAATCTGCGTAGGTAACCTCCAGAGTCAGATTATTGGACGTTGCCCCCACCTTATGCGTCATCGGCTTACCCGTCTCCGAAAGCGTAAGAAAGACCATGCCAGACGACGCATTCTTGAAGCTAACCTTCGGGCGATGCCCATTACTCCCGACCACCCTGCTGAAGGAATTGCCCTTGGTATCTATGCTCTGCCGTTGACCATCGACAATCAGCTCCCCCTCCAGGCCATTCTTCGCCGTTTTCGTCGCCTTCGCAAAACGCTCTACCGCAAGGAAAGTAGTCCCGATCTCCTGCGTCGAAAGCCACTCCCGGTCCACAAACTGTGCGCTGAGCGCCCGCAGCAGGGTGGCCGCCTTATCATACTCACCAAGCAGTGTCAGAGCCTCTAGCTCTATGGCCATATCGCGCAGACCAGAACCGTAGCAATCGTAAAACTCCTCCTTCTTCTTATCCTTCGACGGCTTATCCATCAACGACTTGGCCACCTTCTTATTACCCGCAACAGCATAGGCCCCAGCCAGTGCTATCCGCGCCGAAGGGGGTAGCCCCTTCACCTCACGGAGACGGTTCATCGCCCCCAGCTGCGCATTACCCAGCTG
>PDRH01000086.1 GCA_002748015.1 Bacteroidota bacterium
AAACCGCCAAATCCCAGCGCAAAGTTTTTTCGCAGGAAAAGCCTAAGCCGCTGATTGAACGGAGAAAAAAAGGGGGAAACTTTTTTCTCGCCCCGACGGTGGCCAGCCCGCTACACGGTGCGCCGCTGGTCCCCGAAGCCCCCTGGACCCAGCCCCTCGGGCAAAAAAGGTAGCCGAGCCAGTGCTCGGCCACCCCAAAACATCCCGGCTTTACGCCCTACGCCTACTACTCCCTTACAAGATACGATGCGCCTCGAGCGCCCCCTACTGCTTCACAAAGCGAAGCACCTGCCCTGCAATCCTCACGTAGAACACCCCGCTGGGTAGGCCAGATACATCAACGAAACCATCCGTATCCGCACTTAGGCATCGACTCCCCGTAATGTTGAAAATCTCCACCCGAACAGGATTATCCAGCCCCAGCACATATAGCCTATCGCAAACCAGATTCGGGGATAGCGAAAGTACAGGGCCGACAGTAGCTACTACGGGGGTTACAATACCAGGCGCACTTCCCCCACCGCCCGTACCAGAACCGCCACCTGCACCTGAACCGCCACCAGAGCCCGAGCCACCGCCCGTACCCGAATTACCACCCGTTCCGGAGGCCACAACGCTCACCTCGCAGCTAGCCATCTTCTGGCCATCCTCGGTAGTAACCGTTATCATAGCTACCCCCGCAGACACCGCAGTAACCATCCCATCTGCCACCGTCGCAACGGTCTCATCGCTCGACGACCAACCAATAGTCTTGTTGTCCGCATCCGCAGGTTCGACCTCAGCAGCAAGCGTAAAGGTTTCCCCCACCCTGAGCGACTTTTCGCCCAGATCCAGGCTTACTCCCGTAACCAGGGTCAGCCGCGCTATCCTCACCGGCACGCCCTTCACCAGCTGCCCATCGTCCCCCACAACAGCGTGTTCACCCTCGTCATAGTGCGCCTTACCCGGTTCTACAATTTCGCAGGCCGCAAGCCCAAAGCTATAGAAGCCCGCCATGGACTCCTCCCCACCCATCGCGCTGACCTCCGCATGATCGATGCGCAGGGTCTGCGACGGATTAACCGTCTTGTGAAGCCCCACCAGCCCAAACTTCATCCCCCGAAGGGATAGGGAGCATTCGCTAATTTCCACAGGCTTAGCAAACAGCAAACCGGCACTAGCCGCATTCACACCCAGCGACCCCGAACCCCGGATGGACGTCTCCTCCTGCAGCTCCAACCCGTCGTAATTTTTGGTGGGATGCTGGCTACGCACAGAGTTCTCCCCCTCCAGCGCAATCGTAAATACCCGACCGCCCTCCTTGGGCACGCGGCTAATCAGCCCGCTCGCCGCAGATGAGCTTATCTTCACATCCTTCAGGCTAAGCGTCAGGGATGCCGGGTCATACCGCGCATAGCCATCCCCGCTGGCCGTACTCACACCGGGAATCTGCGTCAGGTCATCGCGGTTCAGCTCGCCCACCTGACGCCCCACAACCCAGAGCGGATAGACCTGCACCTCCCCTATAAGCACCTTCTGCCCCGCAATGGGCGCCCCCCCTTCATCCACCAGGGTTTTCTGCCCCGCATCAAAACGCGCCCCGGTCGGACTCGTTATCGCGCAGGCCTCGAGGCTCAGCTTATCGACATTCTTCAGCACCTGCTCCCCAGGAGAGCTCTCGAGCGATAGCGACGAATGGAACACATGCAGCTCACCACCACCCATAATAGCTTGAAAATCATTCGACGGCTTCATCACCACATCCACATTCTCTATGCGCAAGGCCTCTACGTAGTCAATGCCATAGTAGCCGCCCGTAATACTCAGACGCCCAGGCCCCCGGATGATGGTTGTAGCATAGAGTTTCAAGGCCGGATCTGTTGCACCATCCATGGCGAGCTCAACATCGCCACTGACGGACAGCGTAAAGCGCTGGTTGCCAGTCACTGCGCTAATGTGGCAAATAATCCCAGAGTACGAACCCTCCTCTATGCGCACATCCTTCATGCTCAGAACCTTACTAACGGGGTCGTACCGTGCGTAGCCCCCCGCATTCTTAGCACTCACCCCATCCATTTTAAGAAGGTCCTCGCAGTTTGCCATAGTAACGGGATTGCCGCAGAGGAGAAGCCCGAAATAAGGAGCGATGGCAACCCACTTCCCCTTCACGGGTGTATCGCCATAAGTGCAAACCGCATGCGTATCCTCATCTAAATAAATCCTCGACAGCTTCTCCACAGAGAATCCATACCCGTCCATATCGATGGAGGATATCTGCTCCATGGAGGGACCGCTAGTCCCCTTGGCCCGGAGTATCGCCCCATCCTGGAGAATGATTTTCTGGCTATCGCCGGGCGGATCGAACGTGCCCCTAATCCCAGCTCCACCACCCTGCACGCTGAGTTCGCATTGGCTGATGGTCAAAGGATGGTCAAAGATGAGCCCGCCTTTCCACCCCCCCACTAGGCTAAGCGAACCAGCACCACGGATGGTGCACTTCGTGGCCAGCACCAGGGCCTCTTCGTCCGCAGAGCACTCATTGGCCCCCTCCACCTCTACCGCAACAGGTTCGCCATTGCAGGAGATCCCCTTTTTGCCCGCCGGTGCCACCATCCGCACGTTCTTCAACTTGATGGTACGGGTAGCCTCTTCAAAAATGGCGTAGCCATCCGCCGCATTGGCGAGGCTCACCCCCTCTATGGCGGTGAGGTCACCGGCATTCCCCCCACACCGACCGTAACCTTCACCCCGCATATTGAGATGAAGGGGTCGTTCGCCCCTGCTGCGCTAGCTGCAAACCCAATCAGGGCGAGCAGCACTACTGGTATCAATCTAAACTTCCGCATATCTGTGTCCCTTTTATATTCTACTCCCTCCTATCCAGCAAGCTCGAAGCTCAAGCCCTCCGCCCCAGCAATCGACCATCCAAGTATAAACCGGATTTTTGCAAATATAGATAATATTTCAGAGAGAAGCAAAACCAGAAAGGGACCACCCATCCTAAAAATACAAAACCCGCCTGCCAGAATCCCCCCATCTCCCTACGTTCCCCCCCATCCGCGCAGGTGGCCGCTCCGAATTTCTCCTAGGCCAAATTCGGAGCGGCTACCTAGGCGGAGGCGATGTAAAGGCCTAAGGGAATAGGGAGGAAAGGGATGGCTGCCAATCGTAACCAAGATATTTAAATAGCTGGTATTCAAATCATAGAGATAAAAAAAGGCTAAAAACCCAGCCCATATACATGCAACTACCGATCGCAATAGTGCCCTATCGGTAGTCCTTGGGGGTAAACTCAAGGGTTAGGAGGTATTTCCCCTTCATATCCCGGTAGATGTAGCGGAACGTAACGCCCATCTCGCGCAGCTGGGCGAAGTTTTTGTTACGTTTAATATCCCTCTTGACCTGCTTCTGGAGGCGCTTCCGTAGCGCGGGGATATCCAGGTCCTTCTTCGCGCGCTTATAGAGGGATAGCTCATACTGAAGGATGGTCTTCTCCACGAGCTTCACACCATCCATACGGCTCTCGCGGTCCATCTTCACGGGGCAGGTCTTGTCTATCCGATCGGCCATTTCGGAGAGGGACTTGTACCTCGGGTCCTCCCCCTTCGCGCTGGAAGAAGCCTGGGAAGAAGCTGGCAAAATGAGCAGGAGAAGCAGGGCAAAAAGTGGTACTTGCTTGATAATGCGATTCATAATCTACTGGTCTAAATAATAATCTAGGGTACGCTTTCCGTGCGAACCAACATGTAAATATACCCTGTATACTCGGAATAGTAAAGCAATGGACCTTTTTGTTGACTAGCCATGCGTAGAGGCGGGTAAACGGGGCGGGATTAGCCGGCAATAGGCCAGATCAAGCGGGGGGATATAGTAAAAAAAAAGGGGGGCCCCTCCGTGGGCCCCCCCTGATGTACGATAGGATAAGACGGCTAGCCCATGATCCCCACGGCGATTACCGCACCGATCACCAGCGGAATGTCGTAGGCGATAAAGGTCGGCACGCATGTATCCCAGATATGGTTGTGCTGCCCATCAGCGTTGAGACCGGATGTCGGGCCGAGGGTGGAGTCGGAAGCAGGAGAACCCGCATCACCCAATGCGGCCGCTACGCCAATCAGGAGGATAATAGACCCGGTCGACAGGCCAAGGGTTATCCCCAGCGGCACGTAGATGGGTGCCAGGATGGGGATAGTACCAAAGGACGTACCGATACCCATGGTAATGAGCAGACCGACCATCAGCAGCACGAAGGCGATGAGCGGCTTGGAGCCAACCATGAAGCCAGAGATGTTATCCACGAGCGACTTCACTGCGCCACTCTCCGTGAGGACGTTACCGTAGCCAGCAGCCACGAGCATGATGAAGGCAATGAAGCCCATCATCTTGATACCACCATCCATGACGAGGTCGATATCCTTGTACTTGATCCCACCGCTTACTATCATGGTGGCCAGGCCGGCCAGCGCAGAGATTGGCAGGGACTCAGTGATTAGGGATACCACTGCGGTAACAACGCACCCGGCTAGAGCAGCCCAGGCTGCAGGGGTCATCTTCACCTCCTCCTTGGACTCCTCATCCACACCGAGGACGGGCAGATCTGCGTACTCCCGCTTGCGCCCGTAGAGGGCAAAGACCACAAAGATAAGCCCGGCGAGCATGCTCAAGCCACCTATCCACATGACGCTAGTAACATCGCTCACGGACACCTCTAGCCCGTAGAGGGAGATGTTTTCGGCCAGTATGCCATGGAAGAGCAGACCGAAGCCCAACGGCACGGCCACGTAGGGGGCCTTAAGGCCGAAGGTGAGCGCGCTGGCCAGAGCACGGCGGTCAATCTTCAGCCTGTTGAAAAGGCCGATGAGCGGCGGTATGAGGATGGGGATGAAGGCGATGTGCACCGGCACAAGGTTCTGCGAAAAGCAGGCGATGCCGGCAATCGCAAAGATCAGCACGAAGCGCTTACCCGAAAGGCGCTTAGCTATCCACTGGGAGAGGATTTGCCCCAGGCCGCTCTTGGCCAGACCGTAGGCAAAAGCCCCCAGGAGGATATAGCTCAGGGCGGTGGCGGAGTTGCCCCCCATGCCGCTGATGAGCATGCTCATCACGTTGTCGCCCTCACTGGAATAGACGGGAATACCCGCCATCAGACCGGCGGTAATCGCCGCAACGATGATGGCCAGCATGACGTTGAAGCGCAGAAGGCATATAACGCACATGACGACCACCGAAACCACTACGGGGTTTAGTAGAATATCAACCATTGTTCGTTTTGATTAAGTGGATAATAGAGATAACTACATGGATTAACTGTTTTTCGGTTTGCCAAGGTAGCACATATATTCCGAACGGCAAAGCTAGACCAAGAAAAAGACGGAATTAGGGTGGCTAGCCGTGCTGTTCCCCTGCGTAGGAGAACGGGACTGCGGGCATTGGGGATGGTTTTTTCCTACCTTTACGCCCGCAAAAGAACCGCACCATGAACACCAGGGACTACATCCACCACCTCAACGCCACCTACCAGCTGGGGAATGCAACGGAGCACTCCTACCGGGGGTATCTACAGGAGCTGCTGGGGACGCTGCTGCCGGAGCATGCCGTGACCAACGAGCCCGCCCGGATAGCCTGCGGCGCGCCAGACTACATCATCACCTCGAAGGGGAGCGGGCTTTTACGAGGTACAAGGAGGCATTGGAAAACCTCGTATTCACGGACTACCTGGACTTCCACGTCTACCAGGGCGGGGAGTTCGTGGATAGCGTACGGATCGGGGAGGTGAAGGGGGATAGGATAGTGTACCTCA
>PDRH01000073.1 GCA_002748015.1 Bacteroidota bacterium
CAAGAACCTAGTCGATAGCGAGCATCTCGCGGCGCATGCGCAGCGCCACGGATGGTCGATAGCCTACGGACTGGACGAGTCCGAAGGTGGGACGCTCATCCTTAATACTTGCGGTTTCATCGGTGATGCCAAGGAGGAATCCATAGAGGCGATACTGCAGGCGGCTGCGGCTCGGAGTAGAGGCGATATTGAACGCCTTATGGTAATGGGCTGCCTATCCCAACGTTACCCCGAAGAGCTAAGCCAGGAGATACCCGAGGTGGACGCATGGTACGGCGTGCACGATCCCCTAGAGATACTCCGTGCCCTCGGTTGCCCCACCGATGACTACGACCCCACGTTGCGAACACCCTCAACCCCTAGCCACTATGCCTTCCTCAAGATTGCGGAGGGTTGCGACCGTCACTGCGCTTTCTGCGCCATCCCAGCCATTCGGGGGGGCTATCGCTCTGTACCTATAGAGGAGCTTGTCCAGGAGGCCGAGCAACTCCAGCAATTGGGGGCAAGGGAGCTAATCCTCATTGCCCAGGAGCTTACGTACTACGGCCTCGATCAGCGTAGCCCCGACCTTCTCCTTCGTCTTTTGGAACGTCTAGAGCAGGTGGATGGTATAGACTGGCTACGTCTTCATTATGCCTATCCCACCAATTTCAGCGAGGAGCTAATTCGCTGGATGGCCAGTAGCCCTAAGGCGTGTCGCTACCTCGACATACCCCTGCAGCATATCTCCGACCATGTCCTCAAAACCATGCAGCGGGCGCACGGCGAGCGGATGTCAAGGGAACTCGTAGAGAAGCTACGGGCCAATATCCCTGAGCTATCGTTGCGCACCACCCTTATAGTAGGCTATCCGACAGAGACCGAGGAGGACTTCCGGCAGTTGCTCGATTTTGTCCGCCAGACACGTTTTGACCACCTGGGGGTCTTTACCTATTCAGAGGAGGAGGGGACACCGGCCGCTTCGCTGTATCCAGATACCATCCCTGAGGAGGTCAAGCAGGAACGGCGTAATGAGATAATGGCCCTTCAGCAGCGGCTCTCTCTAGAGAATAATGCTAGGCGGGTGGGGCAGACTCTCCCCGTCATGGTCGACCACCGTCTGGATGAGCATACGCTTATTGGGCGTACCGAGTTTGACTCACCCGATGTGGACGGCGAGGTCATCATAAGGGATGCAGAGGGGCATCTGGCAATTGGAGATCTTGCGCCCGTACGGATTACCGCCTACTCGGAGTACGACCTCGAGGGGGAGCCTGCCGAGTAGTCAACCCAGGCACGACAGGAAAAGATATGGCCAAGAAGAACGAAACGAGTAGCACCTACGCTAGCCTAATGAAGGACTTGAAGAAGAAGGACTTCAAGCCGCTCTACCTTTTCCACGGGGACGAACCCTATTTCACTGCCCAGGCCTCCGCCTTCATCCTGGCCCATCTACTGAGCGAGGAGGAGAAAACCTTTAATCAGTTCCTCTTCTACGGCCGGGATATCACCGGGGGGCGACTGGTGGACCAGGCACAGCGTAGCCCTATGATGGCAGACCGTTCGCTCATAGTCGTTCGCGAGGCGCAGGAGATGAAAAGCCTAGAGCCATTGGCCGACTACTTTGAACGCCCTAATCCCTCCACGGTTTTGGTGCTTGTCTTCACCAAGGAGCTAAAGCTCGGCCAGGGGAAGAAGACGCCGCAGAAGCGCATGCTGGCCGCGGCTAAAGAGCATGGAGCTGTTCTTGTCAGCAAGAAGTTCAGGGATTATGAGGTTGGCCCCTGGCTTAACCAGCATGTCGAGAGCCTGGGCCTAACTATTACCCCAGATGCAGCTCGTTTTGTGGTAGACCAGATGGGCACCGACCTCTCGGCCATAGCCAACGAGCTGGATAAGCTGAAGATAGGTCTCCCGCAGGAGGTTACGCGCCTCGAGCTGGAGCATGTAAGCGAGGCCATAGGCGTAAGCCGCGAGTACAACGTCTTCGAGCTGACCCGTACCATGGGCAAGGGGGATTACTACAATGCCAACCGCATCGCCCAGAATATGGCGGCCAATCCCAAGGCGAACGATATCACCATGATAACGGCCAGCATACATTCCTATTTCTCCAAGATATTTCTCTGCGGCGTACTGGCCAACCAGCTAGCCCCCCCGGAGCTGGCTGCTCGGCTGAAGGTGCACCCCTTCTTCGTGTCGGAGTACCAGCAAGCGGCTCGCATATATCCTCCCCAGCGGTGTGCGCAGATATTCGCCGTCCTCCGTATGCTCGATATGCGCAACAAGGGGGTTGGAGGTGCGCCAGTCCCGCTGAAGGAGGCGCTCAAAGAAACACTCACTCGTATCATGCGCTAAGCGCATCCTCAGCTTATGGTTGCAGTCATCGTCATCATCACCGCTCTAGCCTCCATCTATCTCTTTAGCCGGGGGGATATTGCCGGCCGTATGGCCTTCTCGGCCTACCGTGTGGTGCACAACCGGGAGTACTACCGATTGATTACCCACATGTTTGTCCATGGTGACTGGATGCATCTCATCGTCAACATGATGGTCTTCTGGTCATTCGGCAACTTCATCGAGGAGCTTTTCGGCTATTTAGGGGCTGCTGGCCAGATGCATACTCCTAAGCTCCATCTTCTTATGGTGTATTTTGGTGGGGGGGTAACATCAGCCCTTCTAAGCCTAGGCCGGAACAAGGACAACCCGTACTCCTTGAGCATCGGGGCATCCGGCGGGGTGGCCTCCGTCCTCTTCACCAGCATCTTCTTCGCCCCCTGGCAGATGATATACCTCTTCGGTGTGGTGCCTATCCCGGGCATTATCGCCGGCGTGGGCTATCTCTTCTACGAGATGCAGGCCGCCCGCAAGGCCAACGATAACATTGACCACCGTGCGCACATCTACGGGGCGCTCTTTGGCTTTCTCTATCCCGTACTTATCAATCCGAGCTTCGTGCGCATGTTCCTCAATAGCTTCTCCCAGTTCCCGTGGCTCTAAAGAAGCGTCGCCCTGCTCGTCCTGAACCTTTTGTCTGGCTGGATGGGCGCTATATCCACGAGGCTGAACCCTTTCTGAATCTCTCCGACTTCCAGACCGCTAGCAGCATAGGCTTTACCCTCCCCCTCCATGCCTATGGTACGACGGCTCGGCATATCGACCGCTACTACGAGCGGCTCGTGGAGAACCTACGTCTTGGTAAGCTCTATGCACCGCTCTACCTCACCGAGGAGGCCTTTGGGCAGGCTATTACGGACCTGCTCAATAAGAATCGAATGTTCCGGAGCGTGGCTATCACCGCCTATCTCATGCTACGGTATGAGGTGGATACGATAGGGCTTCAGATCCCCACCACCTCTCTTATGCTCACCTGCCGTATGCTCGAGGCTAGTGGCTATCCCCTTCACCCCAAGGCCTACGTCAACACCTTTAGGGCGATGCGTCGCCCCCTGTTGCATTGGGATGGGATAGCCTGGATAGGCGATCCGCTGCGCTGGTATGCCATGCATTTTGCCCAGCGAAAGGGGGATAAAACCATGCTCCTTATCAATGATGAGAACCGGGTGGTGGGTACACCGGACCATACGCTCTACATCCTTCCAAACGGTGGTGGTGGGGCGCTCCTTACACCTCCTATAGAGGATGGCGCTGTCTACGACCCTATTCGGGAAATTGTCCCTCTTCTCTTGCGCGAACTCGGTTTAACGGTCGAGGAGCAACCCCTTAGCGAGGCGGATGTTGAGAGCGCAGAGGAGGTGTTTCTCGCCTCCACGGTGGACGGTTTCATCCCGCTAGTGGGGGTGAATTTTCGTCGCTTTACCAGTTCGCTTACTGCACGCCTAACGCCCCTTCTTAACCATTCGTACTTCCCTGAGCAGGATTTCAATCAGTAGTTTTGCGCAGTTTAGGGGTGCAAGGGTGCTTTCCTGCCCTTGCAGTAGATGAATTCGGGAGAATGCCTGAATTGCAGTATCTATCCTGCCGAGTGAGTCTTTTTATATATCTATAAATCAGAGCGGTAGAATGTCTTATGCAGAGGTGTTACCTGTACTCCGCATAGCCAGCCGCTCCGAATTTCCCCTAGAGCAAATTCGGAGCGGCGGCTTGGGCAGGGGTGGGGTAGTTCCTTGGAAGAGGGTACTCGCCACGGCAGATTTTATATCCCATTTCGTATTCTCCAGGGGGGAGGGTATGTGGCCATTTATTGGCTATGCGCCTTATGGGCTGGGGGGAGAGGTGGCTGAGCGGTTGATATGCCTGAGTAGGTCTGTCGCTACCGAAAATAATTCCCTATCTTTGCCACACAAACTAAAGATGAAGGGCATATGGCAGACTGCAGCTGCAACAATCAATTTGAGGGTACCCCCGCCATACAGGATCAGTACAAGCCGAAATTCCGGCACTGCTTCGGGTGCGGGGCGGATAATGAGGCGGGGTGGCATGTGAAGTCCTACCTAACCTCTAGTACTACGGCGGTGGCCCATTTTACGCCTAAGCCGGAGTATACGGGGGGCGTACCGGACAATCTCTACGGTGGGATTATCGCTGCCGTTATGGATTGCCATGGTATGGCGGCTGGTGCAGGGTTTCACCATGTGAATGATGGGCTGGTGCTGGGGCAGGATCCCATGATACGTTGCGTAACTGCCCAGCTGTCTGTGAGCTACAAGAAGCCGACCCCGATGGGGCAGGAGCTTACGCTAACGGCTACGCTCGAGAAGATAGAGGGGCGTAAGGTCTGGCTGGATATTACCGTTGGGGTGGGGAATGATGTAACTGCCGAGGGGAAGATTCTAGCTGTTCGGGTGAAGGAGTAGCTCGTTGCATGGGGGGCTCTCTGGGGATGGGTTGCCGGCGGGTTGGTGGGAGAGTCGCCGGATTTCTCCCGATGCTACTTTTCCTGTTGCTGCCCGCGCTTGCGTTCGGGCAGGGGGGCGGGAGGCGTGCGTACACTTTTCTTGACCTACCCGTATCGCCCCGCCTAACCGGTCTGGGGGGTAAGGCTCCGGCTGTTCTTCGCGCGGTGGATCCTGGGCTGGCGGTGTTCAACCCAGCCTTGGCAGATGCAGACATACATAATCGGCTGGAGGTCGGAGCTTCGCTCTACTTTGCGGGCATCGTGTTCAACCATGCGGCCTACTTCCGCTCGCTTTCACGGGTAGGGAGCTACGGGGTGGGTGTTCGGCAGGTTTGGTATGGTAGCTTCGATGGGCGAACGCCTACTGGGGAGTCGATGGGGTCATTCACGGCCTACGATATGGCCATCTCGGGCTACTATAGCCGGTGTATACTCCCGGGGCTACGGGTGGGCGTCTCGCTCAATCCGGTTATATCGCATATAGAAACCTATAATTCGCTGGCGCTGGCGGCTGACATCGGCCTGGTGTATTCGCATACCAACGGGGTAGTGCAGACGGGGCTCGTGGTGCGCAATCTGGGAGGTACGCTCGTCCCCTACCATAAATCCTATGATGCCGCTCCGATAGACGTTACTCTGGGGTGGTCCTTCACCCTGCAGCATGCTCCGTTGCGCTTCTTGCTTACCCTTCAGCACCTGGAAGACATCAACTATCGCTACATGCGTGAGGAGGCCTATTCGTCGGCCTATATGGTGGTGGATCCCAATAGGGAGAAACCCAAGTGGTGGAAGCAGG